>NZ_DBFSAP010000051.1:0-87444 GCF_048412355.1 Ellagibacter sp. | reverse complement strand
CGCACGCGTTCCTATCCGTTTTCCTCGGTATCCGGTTTTCAAGGTTCCCGGGGCGTCTAGCGCCCCGCCCCGCCGCTTCCTTCCGTCCGCGGCGCAAGGAGATATATTACGCGCACCCCCTCCCGCGGTCAAGGGGCTTTCTCGCCTTTTTCCCGGGAGGGGGCGCCTCAAGGGCCTGTTTTCCCCATATGACCTGGGACGACGCGCTTCTATCGCCTTTCCTGACGCATACACATTCCCTCCATAAGCCCAGGAAGGGCGTTCGGATGCGGTGCGGGGCATCTCGACGCGCGAGGACGGGGCCGACCAAATGTTCCCGAGCCCGACTAGCCAAGCGAGCCCGGTCCCTGGGCACTCCGAACAACTGTCGGGCAGAATCATTCGAAGCGAAATCCGCCGAAGGGGTCGACGCATCACTATATATAGTAGCGTTATGCCACGCAGAGATATTTCCCGCTTCATAGTGGCACCCTTACTATAAGAAGAGGCCGAGCGCTTCTCGAGCACTCGGCCTCTTGAATGGATGAGACAATCGCCTACGGCATTCGCCCCACAGTTCTCTTCCCTCTTGGCTCTACTCAACCTCGGTGAGCGCTTCGCCCATCTGCTCCGGCGTGAGGACGGCGCCCTCGCTGGAGAACTTCGCAAGGATTGCCTTCATCGCAGCAAGGTCGACCAGACGCTCCGCGTGCGACGTCATATTGCGCACCTTCACCTTGCCCTCGGAGAGCTCATCGGGACCAAGGATGGCGACCATCGATGCGCTCAGTTTGTCGGCAAGCTTGAACTGACTTTTCAGGCTGCGCTTCTGATGGTCCATATCGGCAGACTGCCCCGCATCGCGGAACGCCTGCACAAGGGAAAACGCCTCAGTGTGAACCGAATCGTCGACGCAGGCGACAAACAGATCGCACCGCTGGGCACGGGGAAATTCAACACCTGCTGCCTGCAGCGCAAGCGCGCAACGCTCATATCCAAGCGCGAACCCAAGACCCGGCGTCGGGCGTCCGCCAACTTCCTCGACGAGCTTGTCGTAGCGGCCGCCGCCGCCGATCGCGTTCTGGCTTCCCATGCCGTTGTCCACCTGAACCTCGAACACGGTGCGCGTGTAATAGTCCAAGCCGCGCACCAGCTTATAGTCCTCCTCGTAGGCGACGCCGGCAGCATCAAGATAGGCCTTCACCGCTTCGTAATGCTCACGGCAGTCCGGGCAGAGATGGTCCGAAATCTTCGGAGCGCTCTCCATTACGTGAGCGCAGCCCTCGTTCTTGCAGTCGAACGCGCGCAGCGGGTTGATTTCGGCGCGCGTCATGCACGTCTCACACAGCTCATCAGCATGCTCGTTCATATAGGAGCGGACGAGCTCTCGATAGGCGGGACGGCACTTCTCGCACCCCATCGAGTTGATGAGCAGGCGCATCGATTCGCGCGGGATGCCGATTGTCTCGTAGAAGCGCATGAGCATGATGATGGCCTCAGCGTCGATCGTCGGCTCCTCGGCGCCCAGGCACTCCACGCCCACCTGGTTAAACTGGCGCTGACGTCCCTTTTGCGGACGCTCCGCGCGGAACATGGGTCCCGCATACATCAATTTCGCGGGCGCGCCACCCTGGGGAACGAGGTCATGCTGCGCCACCGCGCGCACGACGCCGGCCGTGCCTTCGGGACGAAGCGACAGGCGGCTTTTGCTCTTGATGGTGCCGCCGTCGATGAGGCGTTTCAGGTTCTCGCCCGACACGGCGGTGAACATCTCCTTGGACACAACGTCGGTCGCTTCGCCAATGCCGCGGACGAACAGGTCGGTCTGCTCGAATATCGGTGTCTCGATGGGCACATACCCGTAACGGGCGAAAACGGAGAACGCCGTCTCCTTAAAATGCAGCCAAAACGCCGCCTCGTCAGGTAAAAAATCCCTCGTGCCTTCAGCAGCCTGCATTGCCATTGCGCCCACCTTTTCCTTCGTTTAGCTTGATTGCGATTTGCATTGTAACGTAAATGAAGCGCGGGCTCCGATTGCCCGCGCTTCAACATATTCCATCGGGGAGTGGCGACCATGCCGGAATCGGTCGCCGCCCGCCACTTACTTGAAGTACTCCACACCGCCTTCGATGAGCGGCTGATACGTGAAGTCCGGGATGTTGCGATAGAGCCCAGCGCCCGAACGCTCGGTGTGGCCCATCTTGCCGAGCACACGACCATCGGGACTCGTGATGCCCTCGATGGACAGCACGCTGCCGTTGGGATTGACCGAAAGGTCCATCGACGGCTTGCCCTCCGCATCGACGTACTGCGTCGCTACCTGGCCGTTCGCGATGAGCTTCTCGATCAGCTCGGGGCTTGCCACAAAGCGGCCCTCACCATGGCTGATAGCAACGGTGTGAGTGTCCCCCACCTTACACTCGGAAAGCCACGGGGAAAGCGACGACGCCACGCGCGTGCGGACGAGGCGGCTTTGATGGCGGCCGATCGTGTTGAAGGTAAGCGTCGGGCATTCATCGGTCATGGGAACGATGTCGCCGTAAGGCACAAGGCCGAGCTTGACGAGCGCCTGGAATCCATTGCAGATGCCGAGCATGAGGCCGTCGCGGTTCTGAAGAAGATCGCGCACCGCCTCGGTCACCTCGGGAGCACGGAAGAACGCCGTGATGAACTTCGCCGAGCCGTCAGGCTCATCGCCGCCGGAGAAGCCGCCTGGAATCATGACGATCTGGCTTTCGCGGATGGCGGCAGCGAGGGCGACGATGCTCTCGGCGACCGCATCGGGCGTAAGGTTGTTCACGATGAGCGTGGTCGGCAGGGCGCCGGCACGCTCGAACGCGTGCGCCGTGTCGTACTCGCAGTTCGTCCCCGGGAACACGGGGATGATGACGCGCGGCTTCGCGATCGAACCGCTATACGTGAGCGGCAACTTGTCGTCGCAGGTGATGGGCGCAACGTCGGTGGCGCTGGATTCCGATTGGGCAGCGGTGCTGCGATACGGGAACACCGACTCGATCGCGCCTTCCCACACATCCTGCAGGCGAGCCAAATCAACCGCCTCGCCCGCAACCGAGAGCACGTAGTCCTCGGTCGTCGTGCCGAGAAGGGCGACGTCGAGGCACTCGGTCGCCTCGGGAAGCACCGCGTCGTCGGCCAGCTCGATGATGAAGCTGCCGTATGCGGGGGTGAAGAGCGCATCGACGTCAGCGTCTTCGAGCGCCACACCGATCCCGTTGCCGACGCACATCTTGAACAGCGACTCCGCCGCGCAACCGTAACCGGGCGTCGACACGGCAAGGGCTGCTCCTTCGCCGATAAGGCCCTCAACCGCGGCAATCGCCGCAAGCTCGTCCTCGGCAGCGGGCGCCACATCATCGGCGTCGTAGCAGCGCGGAGCGATGAGCGCGACCCTGTGGCCAGCGCCCTTGAACTCAGGACTCGTCACGCGATCGACCTTGCCGACCGCAGTGGCGAAGGACACGAGCGTCGGGGGAACATCGAGGTCCTCGAACGAGCCCGACATGGAGTCTTTTCCACCGATCGAGCCCAGCCCCAGATCGAGCTGCGCCTGAAGCGCACCGAGAACGGCAGCCGCGGGCTTGCCCCAGCGAGCAGGCTCGTTGCGCAGGCGCTCGAAGTATTCCTGGAACGTAAGGTACATGTCCTCGCGCTTGAAGCCCGTGGCCACCAGGCGCGAAACGCTCTCGACGACGGCGATATAGGAGCCGACGAACTGATTCTTCTCGGTGAGATAGGGGTTGAAGCCCCACGCCATGCCGGAGCACGTCGTGGTCTCGCCGTCGACCGGCAGCTTCGCCACCATGGCGAGCGCGGGCGTGAGCTGGTATTTTCCACCGAACGGCATGAGCACGGTAGCCGCGCCGATCGTGGAATCGAAGCGCTCGGAGAGACCCTTGTTGGAGCAGACGTTCAAGTCGCTCACGAGCGATTCCATGCGCTCGGCGAACGTGTCGCCCGCCCAGGTGCGCTCATAGGAGCTGCCTGCCTCGATATGAACGTCCTGATGCTTCGGGGCACCGTTCGATGCCAAAAACTCGCGGCTCACGTCGACGATGGCCTCGTCGTTCCAGAAGATGCGCACGCGCGGCTCGGCGACGACCTCGGCGATCACCGTGGCCTCGAGGTTCTCCTCCTTGGCGTATCCGAGAAATTCTTCCACATCGGCGGCGGCAATGGCGCAAGCCATGCGCTCCTGGCTCTCCGAGATGGCGAGCTCAGTGCCATCAAGTCCGTCGTATTTCTTCGGAACCTTGTTGAGGTTGATACGCAGGCCGTCAGCGATCTCGCCCAAGGCAACCGACACGCCGCCCGCACCGAAGTCGTTACAGCGCTTGATGAGACGGCAGGCCTCGCCGCGGCGGAACAGCCTTTGAAGCTTGCGCTCGACAGGGGCGTTGCCCTTCTGCACCTCGGCACCGCAATGCTCGAGGCTCTCGAGGTTGTGCGCCTTCGACGATCCAGTCGCGCCGCCGATGCCATCGCGGCCGGTGCGTCCGCCCAAAAGGACGATGACGTCGCCCGGCTCGGGCTTCTCGCGACGCACGTGATCGGCCGGGGTCGCCGCGACGACGGCACCGATCTCCATGCGCTTGGCGACATAGCCCGGATGATACAGCTCGTGGACAGAGCCTGTGGCCAGGCCGATCTGGTTGCCGTAGGAGGAGTAGCCGGCAGCGGCCGTCGTCACGAGCTTGCGTTGCGGAAGCTTGCCCTCAAGCGTTTCCGACACGGGGACCGTGGGGTCACCCGCACCGGTTACACGCATCGCCTGGTACACGTAGCTGCGCCCCGAAAGCGGGTCGCGGATAGCGCCCCCCAAGCACGTTGCCGCGCCGCCGAACGGCTCGATCTCGGTGGGATGGTTGTGCGTCTCGTTCTTGAAGAGGTAGAGCCAGTCCTCGTCCTTCCCGTCGACGTCGACCGTACACTTCACCGTGCAGGCGTTGATTTCCTCGGACTCGTCGAGGCCGGTCAGGATGCCTTGGGATTTCAGCCACTTCGCGCCGATGGTGCCCATGTCCATAAGGCAGATGGGCTTCTCGTCGCGGCCAAGCTCATGGCGCAGCTTAAGGTAGCGCTCATAGGTCTCGCGCACCTGCTCGTCGTCGATCACAACGTTGGTGAGCTCGGTGCCGAACGTGGTATGGCGGCAATGGTCCGACCAGTAGGTATCGATCATCTTGATCTCGGTGATGGTCGGGCAGCGCTTCTCGCCCGCGAAATACTGCTGGCAAAACGCGATGTCGGCAAGGTCCATCGCCAGACCGCGCTCCTCGATGAACTGGGAAAGACCCGCCTCGTCCAAATCGAGGAAACCCTCGATGACCTCGACGGGCTTGGGCGTCGGGTGAGCGATCTGGAGCGTTTCGCGCGCAACGAGGCACGCCTCGCGCGTCTCGACCGGGTTGATGACGTAGTGCTTCACCGCAGCGAGCGCATCGTCGGTGCACTCGCCCTCGATGACGTAGACCTGCGTGAAGGCGACGTCGGGGCGCTCGCCCTGGCTGATGAACTGGATGCACTGCGACGCGGAGTCGGCGCGCTGGTCGAACTGGCCGGGCAGCGCTTCGACGGCGAACACGTGCACGTTGGCGGGAGCTGCGGCGATTCCGGAAATGTCCGCCCCCTCCGCGGCGAGCTGCTTGGCAGTCTTGCCCGAGAACTCGACGCCCGTAACGGGAAACTCACGCGAGGCATCGTCGACCTGCGGCTCAGAGAACACCGTGGGGATGCAGCGCTCGAAAAGCTCTTCGTCGATGCCCTCGACGTCGTAGCAGTTGATTAGGCGCAGGCGAGCCGTCTTCGCAAGTCCCTCGGGAACGGCGGTGTGCAGCTCGGCGAGCAGCTGTTGCGCTTCGACATCGAAGCCGGGCTTCTTCTCCACGTATACGCGCGAAACCATGATGATCCTTTCCAGGGTGGCAGGCGATTACTTGTCGGCAGGCTTTGCAGCAGAAGCGGCATCGGCCGGCTTCGCGGCATCGACGGCGTCGACCTTCTTGCGGCTGAACAGGCCGCGCTTGGGCTTGATCTGCTCCTCGGCAACCTCCGCAGCGGCATCTTCCTTCTGCTTTTCCGCCTCGCGCTCGGCTGCGCGCTTCGCCTTCTCGGCGCGGCGGCTTTCCTTGGTGTTCTGGGATTCCATTTCCATCTGGTACTTGCGGCGGCACTTGCGAATCTTCGAGAAGTCAAGGTAGAACGCAAAGATGATGAGCACGTAGGACGAGCCGAGCGTGACGTAGCTGATCCACGCAGGCTCCCACGATCGGGCGAACCACGACAGCGCGACCATAAGCACCGCGGCAATCAGGACGACCCACCAAAGGCGGCGCAGGCGCTTGTATTCCGCTGTGGGCGGATTGTAGTACTTGCGGTCGAGCTCGTTTTGCTTGGCGCGCTCGGCCTTGCGGCGAGCCTTCTGCTCCGCCTTTCTCTCCTGAGGGGTCTTCGTCGAGGACTGGATATGCACCGAGGCGGCAGCTTTCGACTTCGGCTTCGCCGAGGCCGCGCTCTTGCGCGTCGTACCCTTAGGGCCCTCGTCCTGGTAGCGGTCGTTCATGTAGTTACGTTGTGACATGCAATGGTTCTTTCTCGTGGACACTTACTTCAAAAGCGGGAAGGCCCTTTAGGGCGGCGCGCTCGGCCGGGAATGCCCGCCTGTCGGCACGGACCGGGGAGGCTCCCTATGCGAACGGGAACTTCTCACCCGTGATCTTCTCGTAGGCCTCGATGTACTTCTCGCTCGTGCGCTTGATGACGTCCTCGGGAAGGCGGGGCGGCTTGGTGCCGGACTCCTTGTCCCAATGGGCGGTAAGCCAATCGCGGACGTACTGCTTGTCGAAGCTCGACTGGCTTTTGCCGGGCTCGTACTCGTCGCCGGGCCAGAAGCGCGAGGAGTCGGGAGTGAGCACCTCGTCGGCCAAGATGAGGCGGCCGTCGACGCGGCCGAACTCGAACTTGGTGTCGGCGATGATGATGCCGTGGTCGGCCGCGTGGTCGCGCGCGGCGGTGTACACCTTGATGGCCGCGTCGCGCAGCTCGGCCGCCGCCTCGTCGCCGATGATCTCGGCGCAGCGCTCGAAGCTGATGTTCTCGTCATGGTCGCCGATTTCGGCCTTGGTGGAAGGCGTGAAGATGGGCGTCTCGAGCTTGGAGGAGTTCACAAGGCCACCGGGCAGCTCGATGCCGCAGACCGTGCCCTGCGCCTGGTACTCCTTAAGGCCGCTGCCCGCGAGATACCCGCGCACGATGCACTCGATGGGATACATGTCGGCCTTCTTGACCAACATGAACCGCCCCTCCAACTTGTCGGCATAGGGCTTGAAGCGCTCCGGCAGGTCGGCGACGTCGGTGGAGATGAGATGGTTCTCGATCACGCCGTCGAGCAGCTTGAACCAGAAGCACGAGAGCTGCGTGAGCACCTGGCCCTTATGGGGAATCTCGTCCTCAAGAATATAGTCAAACGCGGAGATGCGGTCGGAGGCGACGACCAAAAGACGGTCGCCTAGATCGTAGAGGTCGCGAACTTTGCCTTGCGCATCGGGTTCGATGTCGATCACGCTCATGATTTCAGGTCCTTTCAAAACCTCGTTGCGAATATGCGGCGTACGAGCAAGTGCCCCGTGCGCCGACAAGCGATAATGAGTCGCGACCCATTATCGCGCACTGCCTTACTTTTTGCGATTGGAAGCGGATTTTCCTTCGGCCGAGCGTTGCTGGCGGGCGCCCGAGAGCAACTGCTGGCGGTGCTGCTGCTTTTGCTGCTGGCGCTGCCTTTGCTGCTCGCGCTTGTCGTTGGTGCGCGTGCGCTGCTCGTCGTAGAGGGGGAAATGGAGCGTGAAGCAGGCGCCCTTGCCCTTCTCGCCCTCGACCTGCACCCATCCGCCATGGCGGTCGACGATTTCCTTCACGACCGCAAGCCCGATACCTAAGCCGCCGCTCGCGCGGTTACGCCCGGCGTCCGCCCTCCAGAAGCGCGAGAAGACCATCTTCGCCTCCTCGGGGGAAAGCCCGATGCCGGTATCGCGCACGGCGATCGAGGCCATGATGTCGCCCTTCGACACGGTGACCGACACATGCCCGCCTTCGGGGGTGTAGCGCACCGCGTTCGAGATGAGGTTGGCTGTGGCCTGGCGAATCATGTCGGGATCGCCCACGACGAGCACGCCTTTCTCGGCGCGGTACTCGAACGTGAGCCCCGAGTCGGCAACGAACGCCTCGTGCGTGGAGACGATGCTCTGGATGAGCTCGCCCACATCGACCACTTCCTCTTTCATGGGGGTGGCGCGGTTTTCCAGGCGGGAGAGCTTCAAGAGCGCGTCAACCAGGCGACTTAAGCGCTGCACCTCGGAGTTCACGGTCTCGAGACGCTCGGCATCGGCCTCAAACACGCCGTCGACCATCGCCTCGACGGTGGACTGGATGGCCATAAGCGGCGTGCGCAACTCGTGGGCGACGTCGGTTGTGAGACGGCGCTCCAGCTCGCGGTCCTTCTCGACCGACTCCGCCATCTCGTCGAAGGTCTCTCCCAGACGGGCGATCTCGTCCTCGCCGTGAAGATCGGTGCGCGCCGAGAGGTCGCCTTCCTTGATGGCGCGGGCCGTCTTCGTCATGCGGTTGATGGGAGCCACCAGATTGCGCGCGAACAAAAAGCCGATGCACGACGCAAGCACGATGGCCACGAGCGACGCGAAGAGCATAGCCTGGTAGGAATTCTCGCGGAACTCCTGGTCGGGGCCGCGCATAAGCGTATCCGACCCGTAGACCCAGATGCGTACGGAGCCGACGACCTTGTCGTCGACCACAATCTTGGCGAGCGCGACCTTCGAGGCGTCCTTCGGCTCGAAGGAGCTCGTGGCGTTCGGGATGCCGTTGATGCGGTTCGAGGAATCGAAGACGGTGACGTCGTTCTCGTCGACGACCTTGATGGCGATGCCCGGCGTAACCTCGAGCGCGGCCTCGACGGGCATGAGTGCCGCAGAGCTCTTGATGGTGAGCGAGCTGTCGGCCTCCATGCGCTCCTCGATGCGGCTGGCGGTCGTCTCCGCGAGGGTCTCCATGTTGGACGCGGTGTAGGTTTGGAAATGCTGCTCCCACACAAACGAGATGACGCCGATGGCGACAAGACCGGTCATCGCGGCGATGAGCGCGAACGCCAAGGTGACGCGCGCGGTGTAGGAAAGGCTCGTCCAGCCGAACTTGCGGCGGCGCTCCTTTCGCGCGAGCTTTCCCTGATGGGGCTCGCCCGTTGAAGCCCGCTCCTCGGAAGAGTCGGGCATGACGCGAATGCGGGCAGCCCCGCCGCCCGCATTCGCAGAGGGGCTCGACGTCTCTTCGGACGCCGAGCCGTTATGTACTCGGTTCGTTTCGCTCACGGGTCACCCGCAGGCTATTTGCCGGATTTCGTGGGGTCCTCGAAGCGATACCCCACGCCGTGGACAGTGTGCAGCCATTTCGGGTTGCGCGGATTGTCGCCGATCTTCGCGCGCAGGTTCTTCACGTGCGAGTCGATGGTGCGCTCGTAGCCCTCGAAGTCGTAACCGAGCACCTTTTCCACCAGCTCCATGCGAGAGTACACGCGGCCCGGATAACGGGAAAGCGTGGTGAGCAGCTTGAACTCGGAGGCCGTGAGGTCAACTTCCTCGCCCTTCACGAGAACCTTGTGACCGGAAACGTCGATCGTGAGGTCGCCGAACTCGAGCACTTCGCGCTGCGGTTCGGAGTCGGCGTGCACGCGGCGGAGCAGGGCGCGCACGCGCGCAACAAGCTCGCGAGGGCTGAAGGGCTTCACCAGGTAATCGTCGGCGCCCAGCTCAAGCCCGATGATGCGGTCTTCCACCTCGCCCTTCGCGGTGAGCATGATGATGGGCACATCGGAGTTGTCGCGGATGGCGCGGCAGACACGCTCGCCGGGAACGCGCGGGAGCATGAGGTCGAGAACGACCAGGTCGAAATGATGCTTCTGGAATTCCTCAAGCGCCTCCTGGCCGTCGCCCACGGCGGTTACCCAGTAGTTTTCGCGCTCGAGATAAGCAGCGACCGCATCGCGGATCGCCTTTTCGTCTTCTACAAGAAGAATGCGTCGGGTTTCGTTGTTCATTGACGTCTCCTAACATGGGATTTTCCTGCGCGCATGGTCCATGCACGAGGCCGGCGGAGCGCGCAAGGCTTAAAGCCCACGGCGGACCGTCAGATTCGTCTTTGGGTTTATTGTAGCAATTGGGCGTATTCTCGCGCGAGGCGTAGGCGAAATGACACAATTACCACCATGCCAACGAAAAGACCCACTCCAGGAAAAAACAGCGCGCACGCGCAAAGAAGCCCTCGCCAAAGCACGCGGCGGGGCACTTCTGCGAGCTATCGTCCGCGTGCGGCGCATGCAACGCACGCGCCGACGGTCCGCGTCGCCGAAGGGCGCTCAGAGCAGGGCATCAAGGTTCCCGCCCCAGGCGGTGGGCAGGTCCTCCTCACCCGACGGCACTTCCTTTACGGCGCGATCGGCATCGGAGCCCTTGCCGTTGTCGGCGGGGGCATCGGCGTGGGAGTGAACGCCGCCTCGAAGGCGAACGAGCCCACCTTCAACACGCTGACCGTCTCTAAGGACGCCGTCACGTCGTGCTCCGCCGCGACGCCGGGCGACTTCACCGAAATCGAGGATTCAAGCACCGCGCTCGGGCTTTCAGGAACCTACGAGCTCCCCTACGGAACGCTCGTCTGGGCAAGCGACGATTCCGTCGCGGCGTGCCTCGTGCCCACCGACGGCTCGAAGCCGCTTACGAAGGTGGTGTTGCTCTCCCTTTCGTCGGGCAACCAGACCACGGCGATTTCCCAGGCGAAAGGCCAAGAAGAAGGTTTCGAGATCTACGATGTGCGCGCGTGCGCGACCGGCGTCGTGTGGACCGAGGCAAACATCCTCGACGGCACCTGGCGCATCTACAGCGCAGCGCTTTCGAATGGGGAACTCGGGACGGCGGCGCTGGCCGAAGAGGGCGGCGCCGATTGGGAGACCCCGACGCTCGCCGTATCGAGCGGATACGCCTTCTGGCAGGTTCTCCCCAAGAAGGACGGATCGGCGAGCAAGGAAGCGTCACGCCTGATGAGAGCACGTTTCGGCTCGAGCGACACCGAGGAGGCCTACACCTCGAAAGGCCGTATGTGCACACCGCCCTATGCGACGGGCGACTCCGTCGTCATCACCCCGCGCGCCGCGGCATCCTCGTCGCGCTACCAGCTCACGCGCATCGACGCGCAATCCGCGAGCGTGGTCGACTCCCTCGTGCTTCCCTCTTCGATGAAGCCACTCGAGGCGGGTTACGGCGACACGGGGTTCATGTTCTCGTTCGAAGCAATCTACAATTTCGGCGAAGGCATCGCCAACCTGGGAACATACATTCCCGCAAGCACCGTGCAGCCCGACACCGACGCGCAGGGCAACGCCTCGTACAGCCTGGTTCCGTGGTTCCGTCATGGCGTGACCCCCACCGCCCCGCCCGCATGGTGCGGTGGGTGGATCATCGCGAAGGACTCGTACAACGTGTGCGGGTTCAGCCCCGAGAGCAAGCAGTATTTCATGCTGGAGGTGAAGTCGGGCGCGCCGAGCTTCGGCGACTACCTGGCGTCGACCGGCTCGGTCAAGCGCGTCGTCACGTACTCGAACATCGACAACACCACGCTTCAGGGCGAATCGCAGCAGTACTGCTGCGTGCGCGTCTGGGAACCGGCTTAGCAGCCCTCCAGCCGCGCACGCTCTTCTTACAGTAGGTTCCTACAGAATGCCCTTCTCGAGCGCATTCGAGAGCACCACGGCAACGCGTTCGCGCGCGATGTGCTCGCCTGGGACGAGCTGATGCGTGCCGTCGGGCAGCTCGTACCCGCTGACCACGCCCTGTTGAATCGCCCATGCCGCAGCGGATCTCGCCCAAGGTGAAATGCTCTCGGCATCGATGAGGGACGAAAGCGCCGCTTCATCGGCATTGGATGCCCCCTTCAGGTTGGCGAGAATCTGAAGGAGCTGCTCCATCGTTACCGCGTCATCCGGCCCGAACGCCGTGCGCGCGCCCGTCTCGTCGGCATAGCCGTTCATGACGCCGTTCGCAACCGCCCAGTTCACCGCGCCCGTGTACCACACGCCGTCGCGAACGTCGGGAAGCGAGGTCTCGTTTTTGGCAGCGCTTGCATCATAGGAGCCCTCGGCTGTCGGGTCGGAATAGCGCCAGAGCACCATCGCGAGCTCGGAGCGCGTGAGCGAGGCGCCAACGCCGAACAGCGACACCTCGCTGTATCCACGCATAAGGCCTGCATCAGCGACTTTCTTCACGCCGGACGCATACCACGCATTCGGGTCAACGTCGCTGAAGCGCTTCTCAATCGAGGGAGCAGGGTCGGAGCCTTCTGCATCGGGGTCGTAGGTTTTCGCGACCTCCGAGCTGCCGGGAGTCGCGCCCTGGCCGCCTGCGACGGTGATGTCCGACTTCTGGGACACCGCAACGTCGGCGGCCACGCCATCGCCCGCCTTGTGCTTGGAAGGGTCGCCTATCGAGCCCTCGCCCGCCGCGGGAATGTTGCCGCCCGTGGCCACGACAGTCGCAACGCCGACCTTGCCCTGGCCGCCGATGCCCGCACCGCCATTGCCAAGCCCCAGGCCGACCGATCCGCCCGTGGCAGTCAGCGAGCCCTCGCCAACGATGGAGCCTCCGTCGAGCTTCACGCCCGCGCCGCCGTTGCCGCCGGTCGTGTCGACCGAGCCGCCCTTGGCGACAAGCGACGAGCCTGCTGGGATAGTCACCGTCGCGCCCTTGCCAACCACGAGGGCTGACTGGGCATCGCTGCCCGACGTGATGTTGCAACCGGTGATAGAGTTCGCGCCCTCGAACGTGACGTTCCCGTTTACCACGACAGGCGCCTCGGGAGCCTTGACCTGGTAGTTTCCATCGGAGAGGAAGTTAGCGTGCGAGACGATCGTGGCGTCCTTGAGCGTTGAACCGTCATTGAGCACGATCTGGCCCACAAACGACGAGGAGTTCTTCGCGGAAACCGTGCCGCCGTTCACTTCGACCGTTCCGTACGCCACGGAATCGTCAAGAGTGAGTTTCGCGCCCTTCTCAACGACGACCTTCACGCTGGAGAGCACCTTCATGTTGTGCAGCGTGACATCGGCGCCGGCAGGGATGGTGAGCGTTTCGGTGCCGAAGTTCCCGTTCTCGCCCTTGCCGATGGTGCCGTACGTGCCGGACTCGTGCGAGCCGTAGATGTCGGTCAGCGTGGTGGGGACGGTCGCGTTGCCTGTCTCGGCGATGGTGTAGGGCTCCATGTCCCACGATGCCGTCCCCTCGGGAAGGTCGGCGATGCGCTCGGCGAGCGTCTTGTCGTTGTCGTAGATGCGCATCTCGACCGCGTTGCTCTGCTCCGTGCGGGCACCGGAGGTCACCGTGGCAACGACCTGATAGGTGCCTGATTTTGCGGGGGTACCCGTGATGAAGACCGAGCCCATCGTCACCTTCGCTGCCATGCCGCTGCCTTCAGGGGAAATGGAGACGCTGACCTTGTCCTGGCGCTCACTGTCGTTCTTCGCCCAGTCGTTCCAGGCCGTCCACTCGCCTTCGCCTTCCTTCACCTCGACATCGAGCCGGTTGTTCTCAGACGAGCTGCTGCCACCACTCGCACCGCCGCCAGCCGACGCGAGAGCGATGCCATCGTGGTCGAGGCCCATCATGCTCGCGCCATCGACGACGAAGCATTGCAGCTTGCCGGAAAGGCGGACCTGGATCTGCTGCTGGACCTCGAATGAGAGCATTTCAGCAACGGAATCGGTCGAGCCGTCGTCCTTCGTCGCCTCGGCGGTGAGCTTCACCTGATAGGTGCCCGCCACGGGGGCCGTGCCCGAAAGCGACACCTGGCCGCCTTCGACCGTCGCGGAAAGGCCCGCCACGTCTTTGCCTTCGGCGTCGACGACGGCAGCCGAGAACTTTGCGTCCGCCGCCTTCGTTCCCGCCACGCTAAACGCGAGCTTCTGGTCGACCGAGCTTCCCTCGACCGCAGGGGAGAACGCCTTGCCGCCCGCGAAAGCGAGCGAAAGCGACTGGTACGTGTCGGCAGGTTTGCTGATGTTTTCGGGCTCTTGGGTCGACCCGGTGTAGGTTGCCGTGCCGTTGTTCTCGATCTTGCCCGTAGCAAACGTGCAGTCCTCGAAGATTGCCTCGCCGTTCACCACGGGTGTTTTGGAGAACGCGCAGTTGGAGAACTTCACCTTCGCGCCCGCATCGACGGTAACCGTCGCGCCGCCATCATCGGACTTCGCGTAGAAGTTCACGCGGTCAATCGAAACGTCGCTACCTGAGGGGATAACGAAGGAGAGAGCGCCCACATACCCGATGCTGACCGTCTTAGGCCCCTGGCTGAAAAAGCCCTCGGAATAGCCGGCGATCTCGGTGAGCGACGAGGGGATGGTAACCGTCCCAGAATCCGAAAAGCTGGTTCCGACGTGGACTTTTGTGTACCCGTTCGACGCGGCCTGACCGAGATAATACGACAGCCCGTAAGAGCTGTCGTCGATGTAATAATATCCGTCGTTTGTGCTCAGCGGCTGAATTCCGCCATCGTCTTGCGCTTCCCCGTCGGCGAGCGCCACCACGGGCGTGCCCGCCATACCCGCCGCGAGCACCGTTGCGACACCGGCTCGCGCCGCGGCTTCCCACGGTTTAATCGTCTGCGCCTTTTGTTTTTCCATATGTTTCCCAGCCTTTCTGTGGGCTCATTTCGGGACAATCACTATTTGTCACCCCTGTCGACGCGTGAGTTTACCATAGTTGACTTATATAGGTAAGCCATGTATAACATTTTTTGATAAATCTCACTCCCCATTGCAAGGAACACCTGTGAACGATTACGCAAGCAGCTCGAATACCGACTCGAGCGAAAGCCACCGCGCACCCCGCCCTTCCTCGATGGACGTGCCTTCCCCTTCCTCGGCGTGGGCGCTCCAACCTTCTTCGACAGACGCGCCCCACCCCGAGGAAACCCAGTGGCGCGAACGATGGTTCCACGCATTCGACACCGAGTGCTTCGTGAAAGCGCGCGCAACCGAACACAATCTCGACCAGGTTGTTTCTCTCTGTGCGCGATACGAACGGCTCCTCAGCCACACGTTGCCCGGAAGCGATATCTGGGCCGTGAACCACGCGAAGGGCAGGCGCACGAAAGTCGATCGGGAGACGGCGGCGCTCGTTCGCGAGGCGCTTCGGTACTGCTCGAAGTCGGGCGGTCTTTTCGATATCACGCTCGCGCCGCTCGCCCGCCTTTGGAACTTTCACACAGCGCACGTTCCCTCGGAAAGCGGCGTCGCCCGAGCGCTTCGCCATGCGGGATGGCAGCGAGTCGATGCGACCGAGGACACCGTCATCGTCACCGACCCCGAAGCCGAGATAACGCTTGGGGGCATCGCGAAGGGCTACATCGCCGATCGCGTGCGCGATTTGCTGGTTGACCAGGGCGTGCGCGACGCGTTCATAAGCCTTGGCGGGAACGTTGTGACCATGGGGCGCTCCCCTCACGACAGGCCGTGGAACATCGGGGTGCGCTCGCCCGACTTCCATCGCGACCAGGAGAGAAAGCGAATCGAGAACGAGGCAATCGCGCGATCGCCGCACGGCATCGACAAGCGCGCGCTTCGCGATTTGGGAAGAAGGCCCGAGAAGCCAGCGTGCGTTCTCACCTGCTCCGATCTGTCCGTGGTGACAAGTGGAATCTACGAGCGCTGCTTTCTCGATGAGGCGACCGGGGCGGTCCACCACCACATCATCGACCCGAAAACGGGACGCCCCTGCGAAAGCGACCTCGCGAGCGCAACGGTTCTTTCGCGCATGTCGATAGAGGGAGACGGCCTGTCAACAGCGCTTATTATCATGGGATGCGACCGAGCTGCGGCGTTCATCCGCGAGCAGACCGACGCCGCCGCCCTCTTCATCAGACGCGACGGGTCCATGGCCGTCGCTGGCAACGAGGAGATTCTCAAAGAGACCCGCGCGATCGAGATTCCCGGCGTGGAGATCATCAGCTAGAAAACGCCATATCGCAGGCATTAAGCGCAAGAAAAGGCCCTGAAACCCGAGCGGGCTTCAGGGCCTCGAAAAGCAGACGACGAAGAAAACCCGCCGCAAGGCGATTCCCGAGCCGAAACTCAAGCTGCCAGAATCCCAACCCGCGAGTCGCTAGAACTCCAGGCTCTCGAGGCGCTTGAAGACCTCGTCTTTGCGCGTGAGGAAATCCCACGGATCGAAGATCTCGTCGAGCGTTTCCTTCGTAAGCTTCGCCTCGGGGTCGGCCTCCAGGCGCTCGCGATACGTCGGTCCCTCGACGGCGTTCTGGATATCCTCCCACACCTTCATGGCGTTGCGCTGCACGATAACGTACGCCTCTTCGCGCGTGATGCCCGTCTGCACAAGCGCGAGCAGCACCTTCGAGGAGAAGATAAGCCCGCGGGTGCGCCACAGGTTGTGCTCCATCTTGTCGGGGTAGGTCTGCAGGCCGTCCAAGATCCACTGCATCTTGCCGAACATGTAATCGAGCGCCGTGAAGGAGTCGGCCAGCGCGACGCGCTCGGTGCCGGAGTGGGAAATATCGCGCTCGTACCAAAGCGCTACATTGTCAAGCGCCACCTGGGCGTTCGCCTTCACCACGCGGGCGAGGCCGCAAACGCGCTCGGCAGTGATGGGGTTGCGCTTGTGGGGCATCGCCGACGAGCCCTTCTGGCCTTTCTTGAACGGCTCCTCCGCCTCGATCACGTCGGACTGCTGAAGCAGGCGCACCTGCATCGCGATCGACTCGAGCGTCGCCGCGGCGCACGCGAGCGCGCACATCACCTGCGCATGGCGGTCGCGCGCGAGCACCTGGGTCGAAAGCGGGTCAGGCGTAAGTCCCAGTTTCTCGCACACGTACTGCTCGACGAAGGGGTCGATAGAAGAATACGTGCCCACCGCGCCCGAGATGGCGCCCGTCGCAGCAACCTCGCGTGCCTGCTCGAGACGCGTCTGAGCGCGCTTCAGAGCCCATGCCCAGCTGCCGAACTTCATGCCGAAGGTCATCGGCTCGGCATGGATGCCGTGAGTGCGGCCCACGCACAGCGTGTTCTGGAACTCGAAGGCGCGGCGCTTGCACGTCTCGCCAAGCTGCTTCACGTCGGCCAAGATGATGTCGATTGCCTGGGTGATCTGGTAGGAAAGCGCCGTGTCTCCCAAGTCGCTGCTGGTCATGCCGTAGTGCACCCAGCGCGAGGGCTTCTCCTCGCCCTCCGGCACGTCGGCATCGATGTACTCGGCCATGTTGGTGGTGAAGGCGATGACGTCGTGGTTGGTGACCTTCTCGATCTCGTCGATGCGCTCAACGGTGAAGTCGGCGTGGTCGCGAATCCACTTCGCCTCTTCTTTCGTGATGCCGGCTTTCCCCAGCTCAGCCTGCGCCTCGCACGCCAGAATCTCGATTTCCTTCCAGATGGAGAACTTGTTTTGAAGCTCCCAGATGGCGCCCATCTCAGGACGCGTGTAGCGGTTGATCATTGCGCTTGCTCGCCTTTCCCGTGTCGATCGTTCCCGTTTTGCTTGTCGCTAGCATACTATACGCCCGCGCGCGCTGGTTAAAGCCCCTTGAACAAAGCGCGTACGCGGTCGAGCGCTTCGGTGTCGGCGACGACGACCGCCTTGTCCCCAGGGTGCAGCACGGTGTCATGGCGCACCACCTCGACGTCGTCGGCGGTGTCAACGGCGACGATCAGGCTACCGTCGGGCATGGGGATGTCGCGCGCGAGCACGCCGTCGGCGTTCGAGTGGTAGCGCATGCGCGGCACCGTGACCTCGGAAAGCGCAACGTTGCCGTGCGTGAGCGAGGACACGACGCTCACCGAGCCCATAAGCGCTTCCTCTTCGATCATGTTCGCGATGAGCGTGGTGGAAGAGACGCTCTCGATGCCGACCTCGTGGAAGATGCGCATGTTCTTCGGGCTGTTCACGCGCGCGATGCATCGAGGCACGCTGAACACGCGCTGCGCGATCTCGCACGACACGAGGTTGCTGTCGTCCTGGCCGGTCGTGGCGACGAACACGTCGGCGTGGCGGATGCCCGCGTCCTCTTGGAACTTCGAGTCGCAGCCGTCGCCGTGGATGATGAGGTAGCGACCCGTGAGCTCTACCGACAAACGGTCGGCGGTGCGTCGGTTCTGTTCGATGACAGCGACCTCGTTGCCGCTCTTCAGAAGCACGTTCGCAAGATAGGCGCCGATCTTTCCGCCGCCGTTGATCACTACATACATGAATGCCCTTTCACGGAAGAGGCGCGGCGCCCGCAAGGCACGGTGTGCGATGCGGACAGACGAGCCCCCTACTCCTGGATGTATTTGCTGAACATGGGGATAAGCTCATGGCGCACGCACGCGAGCACCGAATCCCCCTGGTAGAGAACGCTTTCCTTGTTGGGAATGGAACTCGCCGACCCATCACCGCGCTCAAAGGCGATGATGCGGATGTCATGATCGCGCTCGAGCTCGCCCACTCGAATCGTGCGCTTCCCCTCGCGAGAGCTCAGGTCGAGGGAGAATCGCAGCACCTCGAATTCCCCGAAGGTATCGATATGCGCACCGTGGCCCGATACCACCTTCGAGAACACGTCCTCGGCGACCAGCGATGTGCCGCACACGTAGTCGATGCCAAGCTGCATGTAGGCGCGCTCGTGATCGGGGTTGTACAGGCGCGCGATCACGTGGGGAACGCCGAACAGGCGGCTTGCAACCTCCGCGACCATGAGGTTCGTGTTGTCGAGCTGCGTGACGGCCGCGACGACATCGCAGTCGTCCACACCCGCCTTCACGAGGGTGTCCTCGTCGAAGCCGACGCCCTGCAGCGTGGAGCCGTTGAAGTTGCGGCCGAGGTTCGCGAATGCGTCGGCGCTCCTGTCGATCACGCAGACGTTGCTCCCGTTGTCGGAAAGCATGTTGGCGAGCTGCGAGCCCACGCGCCCGCACCCTACCACAATGACATTGCTCATAAATCGCCTTTCGCCGCGACGCCGTTTAGGTGCTTAGCATAGCGCATGCGGAAAAGAAAAGGCCGGACTCGCGCCCGGCCTTCAACCTTACGTTAGATTTTCGACATTTCCCGAAGCGTGTCACGGAACCAGTTGTCGTAGTTCGGCGGACAGTACTTCTGGGCGTTCGAGTAGCTGATGGTGTAGCCATACCCCTTCGCAAGGCCTGCGACATGGGCGTTGATGGCTTCTTCCCACGAGCTCCAACCGGTAGAGCCCCAGCCCCACGCGTTGTGCGGCAGAAAGCAGTTCGCACCCTTGGTGGACTCGGTGTTGGAAATAGCCGGCGACCAGCGAGGGTCGACGCCGTTTTCCCATGCAGCGGTGGCGAAGGTCTCCCCTTGGCCGGCAAGCGGGGAACCCGCGAGGTAGTTGTTGATGCGATTCGCCCACTCGGAGATGAAGGCGTCCTTGCCGCAGCTCCAATCCACTTCGGTGAGCTGGGACATCGCGAAAGAGGCATCAGTGGTGCGCGCCTTGGCGAGCGCCTGCTCGGCAGCCTGGATGCGAGCCTGCTCCTCGGCGAGGGCAGCTTGCTCGGCGGCGATGCGCTCGGCTTCCTTCTCGGCCTCGACGGCCTGAACACCTTGGGTGATGTCGCGCGATGCGGGCTGCGACAAGACGCTGCCGACCGATGCGTCGGACACGTTGGAGACAAGCACTTCGGCAGCAGGCGCCGAAGAGGCCGTGCCACCGAACGGAGACGACGAGCCGCCTGCCGCGGCAAGGCCGTAGCCGAAGCAGCCGACCGCCACGACGGAGGCGCACCCGATCGCGGCGATTTTCGCAACCAAGCCCGTCTTCTTCATATTATTTCGACGTGTTACCACGCAGTGTCAACCTTTCTCGAACAGCACGAGACCTAACCGCCGAAGCGGTGACAGCGTATTGAATTGTGGGTGGGATTGCTGCCAAGAGAAGAACTTATGCTGTTGTTTGCAAGGCAAGATTTTACCTTATGCGGGGGTTTCAACGCAAAATCTTATGGAGGACGCTCCACGGTTTGTTCGATATTGAGCAGCGGAAATATAATCGCACCAGGTAATTGTTATTCTCATTTTTGGATTGAACGAGAACGAAATTCACACTTATCGGAACGAGCGCGGCGGCTTCGGGGGCAAATGGCCGACCCCCACATAGGTTTGCCGCTCGCCTTCGGAAGACGGCGCGGCGCAATCGATGGGCCCGAATTTCTCGGAGGACGCCGACTCGGGACGAACGTCGAACACGTCCCCGGAAACCGACGATTTCGGCAAGACAAAGATGAGCGCCACATAGGCCACGGCGAGAAGGCCGCCCGTGAGCAACGTGCCCGCGACGACGAGGATGCGCACGACGATCGGGTCGATGCCGAAGTAACGCGCAACGCCCGCGCACACGCCTCCGAGCCGCGCGTTCGCATCTCGCATGAGCTTCCTTCCGACCACGGTGTCGTCCCTTTCGTCCTAGTGCGTCTTTTCCTACTGGCCTTCCCCCTCTTCGGCGACGTCGGCCTCGCCGGCCAGACGCTCCACGCGAATGGTGGAAATGCGCGAGCGGCGCATGCGCTCGATCTTGAACGAATAGCCGCCCAGCGTGAACTCATCGCCCATCTCCGGCACGAAATCGAGTGTGTCGATCAGCCAACCGGCGATGGTCTCGTAGTCCTCCGACTCGGAGACCGGCCAGCCGAGAGCCGCCGCATCCTCGACCGGGAAGCGCCCGTCAACGCGCCAAACGCCGTCGGAGAGCTTGGTGATTTCCTTGCCCTCCATGTCGTACTCGTCGACGATTTCGCCTACGATTTCCTCGATGATGTCCTCAACGGTAATTAAACCATCGGTCCCACCGTATTCGTCCACCACGATGGCCATCTGTTGCCGATTCGTTTGCATTTCCTTGAGCAGCGGGAAGATGTCCTTGGTCTCGGGGACGAACAGGGGCTCGAAGGCGTACTTCGCGGCAAGGTCGTCCTCGCGGCCGTCGATGAGCGGCCCGACGAGGTTTTTGTAATGCACGATGCCGATGATGTGGTCGGCGTCCTCGTGGAAGATGGGGAGGCGCGAGTAGCCCGTGCCGTGCATGCGCTCGACCGCCGTGCGCACCGTCTCGGTGTCCTCGACCATGATCATGTCGACGCGCGGTTGCATGATTTCATGCACCGACATGTCGCCCAGGTCGATGATGTCGTGAATCATGCGCTTCTCATCGTCGGCGAGCTCATCGTTGTCAGCGACGATGTCTTTGATTTCCTCCTCGGAGACCGTTTGCTTCTTCGCCGATCCGAAACGTGAGAAGAAGCCGGTCAGGCCCTTCTGCTCCTCGTCGCTCATCGTAATCATCCACTCCTCGCACTCTTAGGGGACGTCAACCCCGAAAATCCATCCGCTGCGCCCGCGCAGGTGCGGACGCTCACCTCGCCGCTACATCACATACAGCGCCACGGCCAGAAACTGCAGCACGCTCGCCGCAACGACCATCACGTGGAACACCGAATGCATGTAGGGAATCTTCTTCAACACGTAGAATACGCAGCCGACCGTATAGACCAGGCCGCCCGCAACCAGGAGCGCAAGACCCTCCATGGGAAGGTTCGCCACGAGAGCCGGCAGATACGCAACGACGCACCACCCCAGAAGAAGGTAGAGCAACGCCGAGATCCAGCGCGGGCGAAATACCCAGAACGCCTCGCAGGCAATGCCCGCAAGCGCTACGACCCACACGAACACAGCCAGGTAGATTCCCCCGTCGTTTCCAAGCGTGACCAGGCAAAACGGCGTATACGTTCCCGCGATGAACAGGTAGATCCCGCTGTGGTCGAGCACCTTGAACACACGCTTGGCGCGGTCTACCGCGATAGCGTGGTACAGCGTCGACATGAGGTATTCCACCAGCATGGTGATGGTGTAGACGAGCGCAGCCGCCAGCTTCACGCCGCCGCCAGCGCGCACCGCGATCACCACGAGAATGGGAATCGCCGCAATGGAAAGAAGCGCGCCGATGCCGTGCGTCACGGAGTTGGCAATCTCCTCGCCGAGCGTGTACTCACGAACGTTGCGGCGTGCGCGATCGGCGTTCGCAGACGTGTTGGCGGGCTCGTTTCTATGTTCGCGCGCCTCAGAGAGGGTGCGCGGCTTGAACTGAGAAGGAGTCCACGCCCGAGGCGTGGGAGGATGCTCTTGCGCACGCGAAGACGACGCAGCGGGCAGAGGGGCGTCTTTGCGGGCGGCAGGCCCAGGCGCCGAAGGGTCAGACGCCGAACTTCGGCCGCCTTTCGAATCGGATGTCGCATGTGTGTCCATGCGTATCACTCTATCACATTTCCTCCAGGGACAAGCCACGCCAGCCATGCGGCGGCATCTTCTTCACATGCGTCGATCAACCTGGTCGAGGTGCCCTGCAAACCCGCAGCTGTCCGCGCGGTGATGGTCGCCACCTTCGCACGGCGCTGGAGGGGGTTCGACTTCGAGAAGCCGAACTGGATCTTCTCTCGAGGCAAGCAAACCGAGACTGTGCCGAGGCCGCCGTTTTCCACCTGCATAAAGCGCCTGTTGAACGAGAACCACGACGAGCAGGCCCAGAAAACCGCACTCACGGCGGCGAGCACCTCAGCAACCGCGCACGCGACGTAGCCCACAAGCGCGATCCGGTCGAACCAGAAGAGCTCCCCCGCCGACATGAAGCCGTCGCCATAAGCGCTCACGCCGAATATCACGCCCACGTGAAGAAGCGCAAGCGCCACAGCGCACCAAAGCCCCCATCCCTGGACGATCGTACGTCTGACCAGCGCACGGCGAAGGGCCACCTTAGGAACACGGCGACGCTCGGTCGGCATGTCGGCGAACTCGGGAACGAGACCCGCGACGATCTCGGGCACGCGGTCGACCTTCACGAAGGGATGCACGATAAGCGCGCCCTCGGAAAGGGAGTCCTCCATGCCACCCGACCCGCTCGACGCGTCCACCTTCCCGAGCGACAGCTCGCAGAAGCCGAAGATGCGCCTGACGAAAGTCTGCTTCACGATAACCGACTGCACGCGATCGACCGACACGCCGTGGAACCTGTGTTGGAGAAGGCCGCGCTCGACCTCGATGCGGTCGCCGCGACGGCGCGCCTTGAAGCCTCCGAAGGAGATGCAGGTGCCGAGCGCCGACATCACCCACACGAACAGGGATAACGCGATGAACCCGACAGCGATAAGGGCGATGAGGCTGTTGCCGAAAAGCACGAGGCCCGCGTCGGCGAGCACTTCTGCAACGGCTCCGCCAGCCTCGCCCGCCATTTGCGAGACGAAGTCGGCGACCTGCGAGAACACGCCGATGATGCCGACGACGACGAGAACCAGCGTCGTGCTGTTCGAAAGCCCGGTGAGAATGAGCTCGCTGTTGGTTATGCCGTACTGGAAGGAGATGCGCCCCGTGTCGACCTCGCTCCCGGCGAATACGCCGCGCACGTCGTCCCACACCTCAGCAGGCGCATCGAGCACGTTGCCGAAGCTGCTCGGAGCGTCGGCTTCCCGAAAGGGCGCCCCGACGGCCGCCGACTTGCGGGCGAACAGGTCGGCCCGCAGCGCCTCCGCGTCGGCCTTGCGCAAAAACGGCACCGACACGGCCTTGTTCGACGCACCGCCCGCCGTGTCGATCTGCACCGTGCACACGCCGAACACGCGCTGGAGAAGCGAGGCTGTCTGGTCGACCGACTGGATGCGCCGGTAGGGCACATGCACGCGCTTTTTGTTGAAGATGCCCGAATAGAAGCTGAATTCCTCGTCGCCGAACTCGTACCAGATATGCTTGTAGGACACGAGGCGGTAGATGAGGCTCGCGGCGAGCGAGACGATGACCGTGCCCAGGAAAAGCAGGACGATGATAATAGCCGCAAGCCCGCCGTTCACGAACTGCCCGAGGCTGTCGGGGTTGAATAACTCGGGGATGATCTGGGGAAGCACGCCGACGAGAAGCGCCGCGAACACCGCAGCGGCACCCTGAAGACCGCCAAGCCAGATGTAGCTGGAATGGACCGCGTGCCTCTCGCGATTCTCGCGCATCCCGCGCCTCTCGCGGTTCTCGCGGTTTTGGACCCCGTCCATCACATGTCCTCGCGCGCGATCCGGGCAAGCTCGGCCGCGCGGTCACGCACCTGGTCGGCGACGTCGTTCGCAAGCCCGGGGATCACGTGCTCGCCAGCGGCCGTGGCGACGGTGACGCTCGAGAGCCCGAAGGCGCGCAGAATAGGCCCCTGGCGCGTGTCAGTGTTCTGGACGCGGATGAAGGGGATGATGTAGCGTTTGTGCCAGATGATCCCCTTGGCGATGTCGAGGTAGTCATCGTGAAGCTCATAGCGCCAGCGAGCATAGCGGATAGGCGGCAGCACAACGAGGAACACCACGAGCAGCACCGCAGCAATGGCCGAGAGCACGGCGACAAGGACGAACGCCCAAGGCGCCGGTTCGATGGCGGCGCAAATGGCGAAGGGGGCAGCGCAGCAGAGGTAGCCGAGCACGATCCAGATGACGTCGTTTACCCGCCACACGTTCTTCACCCGAGGATCGAGCTTGCTTTGAGGGGTTCCGTTCATAAGGAAAGCCTTTCTCGAGCGCGCCCGCGATGCGAGCGCTTTCCCCATGATAACAAGTGTCGGCAAACTTTTCGTAAAGCGAAGGGGAAAGCCCGGCGCCGCCAAGGGGTGATGTTGCCATCGAACCTGCTCACGGCATCGATGGCATTTGTCGCCTTTTTGCAGAAGGCCGCATGGGCCAGCCAAATTGTGTACGATGGAAAGGCTGAATCGATTGCGCAGCAGAAAAGAGGGAATCATGAAATACCAGGAGCTGCAAGACGAAGTGAAGGCCGCGTTGAAGGCGCACGACAAACCGCGCGTGTCCATCCTGCGCCAGGTGCACGGCGAAGTGAAGAACATCGAGGTGAACGAGCGCCGCGAGATCATGGACGCCGACGTCGACGCCATGCTCAAGCGCGTGATCAAGCAGACGAAGGAGACGCTCGAGGGCTCCATCAAGGCGGGGAACAACCAGGAGCGCACCGACCTTCTCGCCGCGCAGGTGGAAATTCTCGAGTCGTATCTTCCCAAGCAGGTTTCGGGCGACGAGCTTATCGCGCTCATCGAGAAGACGCTCACCGAGACCGGTGCCACCTCGAAGAAGGAGATGGGGAAGGTGATGGGCGCGCTCACGAAGGCGACCGGCGGCAACTTCGACAAGGCCGCGGCCGCAGCCGAGCTCGGCAAGCGCCTCGCCTAGCGCAGGACCCGCGCGACCCGCTGCTACGTTTTGGAGACAGCGCCCGATCGCTTCGATACCCGCAAGGGCTTCAAAGCGGTCGGGCGCTTTTTGCGGGCAATCGGCTTGCGTTGTGCGAGATGACGGGAAGAACCGCTGTAGGCGGGACAACAAAAAACGCCCGCAGGCGTTTCGTTTCGAGGAGAGGAGGCCGGTGAGGGCGAGGGGGGGGTAGGCCCTCACCGGCTTGTGATGGATGGCCAGACGAGAGGAGCCTCCACCACCGGGTCAGCATTAAGAAGTGTGCTGGTCAGCGGGTTCGTTTTCTTGAGAGAGAGGGGGGATTCGAACCCTCGCTGCTGACATTTGTTATCTTAGGTTAACCTTGCTGGCGCGTCAATGGGGTTAACCATGGTTTACAATTCCTCCACAAATGTCTTGCAAGTTGGTAGGAGAATCCGCCATCACCGCAAGCGGCCTCGCCAGAAGATTGCCCGCATGAAGGAAAAACTGTGCAAAGTCAACGCGCTTTCATCGACAGCCGCGTGAGAGCAGCAAGTGAAAAGCAAATGACAGGCAAATGAAAAGTTGCGGCTAACTTTTCACGAATCCGCAGGTTATCGCACTGCTGAGGCAAAATCAAACCCGCGATAAGCTTTCCCCGCGGCCAGAAAAGCAAGTGACGAGCAAGTGAAAAACACGCAGGGAAGACACACGTTGTCGTTTATGCCCATTGAGGAATGTATCTCATATATCTCGGCGACGTCGACGGATCGACGGGCTTAATCAGCCCTTGTTCAACGCATGTTTTAAGCAACCGGGAAATCTGCGCCGAGTTGGAGTCTTTCAATCCGAAGCGCTCGCGAAGAGACTGATTACTCGCATAATCACGCGCCGCATAGCGCACGCACACATGCCAATAGCATGCGTCCCGCTTTTCCTCGATAGTTAAATCTTTAAAGGGACGCCGGCCATAAAGCACCACCCTCGTGCTGTCGCCGTACAGCTCAATGCGCGGAGCAGGAAGATGGAGCAGCTCGCACGAATAGATGATTTTATCCCAACCCGTCCCCGCCTCCTCGCATATGCCCATGCGCCGCATAACGCCCGCAAGATGCTCATTGCGCGAGCACGGCGGGTCATTCACGATTCGAGATACGTCAACCAAAGGCTGACCTGGGTTGGTGAATTCAATACGCCCGTCGAAAACCTCGACCATGGGTCCCGCGCCGCCAACCTGGAAGTCCTGATGGATCAGCGAGTTCCCCATAAGCTCGCGTAAGGCTATTTGAGGATACTCCCCTTCCGTTCTTCTTACCGCACCTTCGATGCGCTCTTCAGAAGGCAGAAGCGCCATAAGATAACGAAAAGCATCTTCGAACGACTGGGCATAGCCAGATGAAAGCGTCTCTTCTTTTTGCATGAGAATTCGAGAGGAACCATCGTAGCGGATCACCCGCAGCGCCTTCCTGGCAACGGGAGGAAACGCCGACATATCGCGCGCGATGGTTAAGGCACCTAAGTTCGTAATCGCATAGGAACCATCCACGTCTTTCGCAACGAAACGATCGACCTCGAGGGCGTGTAGCGCAGATTCCGTCTGAGCGGGCATCGGCTCGTCAAGTTTCTCGTAATAAAGGGGAATATCAAGAAGCGACACAACCTCGTCAAGCGTCAAGCGATCGAGCGCCACTTGCGTCTCAAACGCCGCCCGCCCAACCTTCGCCCATAGCTCCGATTCTCGACGAGAACCCGGAACGAGCTTCTGGGTACTGCTCCCCGTTCGAATGTAGGCTTCGTTTTTAAATCGAGCAATCTGGTACGCAGCGGGCATTATCTTCGCGACAACGACGTGCTTCCCGAACGCCTCCCCTTCCTCGAATTCGAAATGCACGTTGCTGCTCAACATACTCCGAAGCCAAATCTCCAGATCTTGGTTGCCGTGTTTTTGCCTACGCGGATAAAAGGACGTGCCCACGACCTCGTGCGATTTATCGGTAACTCCCCATACCTTGTAGGCGAATCGGACGTCATGCAACGTCGCCGAATTGGCCAGAGCGCAAATGTCCTTCCCCTCTTTCTCGAACTCGACGAAGTTCTCTTTGAATTCGAGGTATTCGGTTTCTTCGGGATATGCGCTTAGCTCTTGAATGAGCAGTTTCATATCTTTCACGGCGAGCTCCTTGCTTCCTTAGGTTTTCATTATAAAGAAAAGCAAGTGACAAGCAAGTGACAAGCAAATGACAGGCAAATGAAAAGTTGCGGCTAACTTTTCACGAATCCGCAGGTTATCGCACTGCTGAGGCAAAATCAAACCCGCGATAAGCTTTCCCCGCGGCCAGAAAAGCAAGTGACGAGCAAGTGAGAAGCAAGAAGCACGAAATTGCAGCCCGCCCGAAGGCAGACGCGAAAACGACCGGTTCGGCCCGAAAGCAGGCACAGGAAGGCGCACATCCATACACCTTACAGGGGGCTTTCGCGAAAAACCGCCCAAACAGCAAGTCCCGCAGAGTCCCTCTCGCGCGCCGCAAGCGGCCTCGCCAGAAGACTGCTCGCATGAAAGCTCTCCCCAAACGCAGGAAGGCCGGGCACTTTCGCACCCGGCCTTCCCCTTGGCTCGTAAGAAAACGTGCTATCTGAGCGCCTTGTCCATGTCGGCTACCATGCACTCGACCGCTCCGCAGCCGGAACAACCATGGCAGCTTCCACATCCGCTTCGAGGGCTATCGCTATCGCCGCAGTGGTCGTGGCAATCGCACAGGCCGCGCGTCGCGATGCGGCGCACCGCCAGCACAGCAAGCACGGCGATGACGAGCGCGACGACAATCGTCGAAGGCGTCCAAACCAAACCCATCATAAGTGCGCCTCCTTTCTTGCGGTTTGATATCGGGGACGCGCCCGAAAGCGCATCCCCAAAAGTTACTCTCAGTAGACTTTACGCTGCCTCGTTCTCGGTTTCAAGCTTGCGGGCAACCTTTTCGTCCTTCTTGCCGTAATTCGGCATCGGGCGGAAGATTTGGAAGAGCATGAGCGCCGCGATGATGATGGCGATCACGGTCCAGATACCGAAGCTCACTTCGCCCAAAGCCAGACCAACGAACTGGTAGAGCATGCAACCCACGCACCACGCGAAGCCGCACATGTAGCCGATGGTGATCCAGAACCACTTAGCGGAACGCTGCTGCTGGCGGATGGCGCCCATCGCCGCGAAGCACGGCGCGCACAGCAGGTTGAAGGCGCAGAAGGCGACGATCGCAGCGGTCGATCCGCCAAGCATCTGGGCAAAGCCGTACCACAGCTGCGGGTCCGCCTCGCCGAAGTCGCCGAGCTGGGTGATGATGCCGACGGTCGCGATGACGTTTTCCTTCGCAACGAGGGCGGTGGCGGCGGTTGCGGTGGCCTGCCAGTTCGCGAAGCCAAGCGGCGCGAAAATCCAGGCCAGCAGGTTGCCGAGACCCGCCATGAGGCTGTACTCCATGTAGTCGGGCGCCTCGGAATCAAGCAGGCCGAAGCCCTCGCCCGCATCGCCGAAGTTCATGAGGAACCAGATGACGATCGTGGACAGGAAGATGATGGTACCTGCTTTGATGATGTAGCCCTTCACGCGCTCCCACATCGAGAGCAGGATGTTCTTCACGCCCGGCATGTGGTACTGCGGAAGCTCCATGATAAACGGCGTGGTCTCGCCGGCGAAGAGCTTGGTCTTTTTCAGCATGATACCGGAGATGATAATCGCGACGACGCCCATGAAGTAGAACATCGGGGCAACATACCAGGTGGCGTCGGAGTTGCCAGAGGCAATCGCGCCGAACACGAGGGCGATGATCGGCATCTTCGCACCGCAGGGGATCATGGTGGTGGTCATGATCGTCATGCGGCGATCCTTCTCGTTCTCGATCGTCTTGGTTGACATGACGGCGGGCACGCCGCAGCCGGAGGCGATGAGCATCGGGATGAAGGATTTGCCGGACAGGCCGAACTTGCGGAAGATGCGGTCCATGATGAACGCAACGCGGGACATGTAACCGCACAGCTCCAGGAAGCCAAGGAGCAAAAAGAGGATCACCATCTGCGGGATGAAGCCGATAACGGCGCCAACACCTGCGACGATGCCGTCCATGACGAGCGACTGCAGCCACGGGGCGACGTCGGCGGCCTCAAGGGCGTTGCCGATGATAGCGCCAAGACCCGGGATCCACAGGCCCCAAGAACCATCGGAGGGGTCGGGCTCTTCGACTTCAAGAGCAGCCTGGTAGTCAGCGAAGGTGATCGCCTGCTCCTCGACCTCGCCGTCGTCACCTTCGACCTCCATCGTGGCAACAGCGTGCTTGGCCTGGGCCTCCTCATCGAACGCCGCGATCGTTGCCTGGGCATCGTCGTACTCGGCAACGGCGTCTTCGTACTCGGCCATAGCATCGACGTCAGTGGCGTCTTCGGGAGCCTCAGGCTCGGCCAAGGCAAGCGCATCGAGCACTTCCTGGGCGTCGTCGGAGGGAAGACCGGACACCTCGTCCTCGCCGAGGACGTTCTCAACGTAGGCGGTAATCTGCGCCTGGGCGTCTTCGTACTCGGCCGTGGCCTCGTCGAACGCCTCGCCGCCGGTGTAGAGCCAGCCGTCGCCGGAGATGCCGTCGTTAGCCCAGTCGGTCACGACGCCGCCACCGACGGAGACCGCCAGCCAGTACACGAAGAACATAATGACGATGAAGATCGGCAAGCCGAGGAAGCGGTTCGTGACGACGCGGTCGATCTTCTGGGTGGTGGACATGCCCTTGGTCGACTTCTTCACCGTGTCGTCGACAACACCGGCGATCTCGTCGTAGCGGGCAGAGGTCACGATAGACTCTGCGTCATCGTCAAGCTCGGTCTCGAGCGCGTCACGGATGGCGTCGACCGTTTTCTTGTCGGCGTCCGTCAGCTTGAGCTGGGAAATCGTGCGCTCCTCGCCCTCGAGCACCTTGATGGCGAACCAGCGGGCTGTCGCGGAGGAAACCCGCGAGCCGAGAACGTCGATAATCTTCGCGAGCGCCGTCTCGATCTCGTCGGAGAAGCGGATCTGCGGCGCAGCGGGAACGCCCTTCTTGCCGAGCTCGATCGCGGTCTTCACGAGCTCGTCCATGCCGCGGCCCTTGAGCGCCGAGGTGGGAACGATCGGGCAACCGAGCTCACGGGAGAGCTTGTCGATGTCGATCTTGTCGCCGTTCTTCTCGACGAGGTCCATCATGTTGAGGGCGATGACCACAGGCAGGCCTAGTTCGAGAATCTGCGTGGTCAAATACAGGTTGCGCTCCAGGTTGGTCGCGTCGATCAGGTTGATGACGACGTCCGGGTCGCCATCGAGAAGATAGTCGCGAGCGACGATTTCCTCAGGCGAATACGGCGAGAGCGAATAGATGCCGGGGAGGTCGGTAACCGTGACATCCTTGTCCTTGGTGTACTTGCCTTCCTTCTTTTCAACAGTAACGCCAGGCCAGTTGCCAACGTATTGGTTGGCTCCGGTCAGGTCGTTGAACATGGTCGTCTTGCCGCAGTTCGGGTTGCCGGCAAGAGCAATGCGAATTCCCATGATCTACCTTTCCAAAATCAACGATGCTTACCTTTGCTGCTTCGCCGAAACGGCGGCACCTTGAACGGTTGGTGCGGTCGCTTCGATAAGTTAGATACCACTAACCGCCAAGCAAAGAAAAAGGCCCGCGAAGGCCCTGCTCGAACTAAAGAACGAGCACGCTTTCGGCTTCGCTCTTGCGCAGCGAAAGCTCATAGCCGCGAACGGTGACCTCGATAGGGTCGCCGAGCGGCGCCACCTTGCGAACGAAAACCTCGACGCCCTTGGTGATGCCCATGTCCATAATGTGACGCTTGAGGGCACCCTCGCCCACAAGGCGGCGCACCGTAGCGGTCTCGCCGATGGCGACATCGCGCAGCGTCTTGTCCTGACCTGCTTCTGCCATAGCTTCTCCTCCTTTTCCTTCCTGTCTCAAAAGTCGTCCTGTCGCCGCAGCTTTCCGCGCGGTTGCGAAAACAGGCGCAATGCGCCCCTTGCTACAGCTTTAGCTTTTCACGGGGCAAGTGCACTCCCCTTTGCGGAAAGTGCGCCCGCCCACGAAAACTAACGGGTGATGATTCGTTGTGCGACCTGCTTATTCAGCGCGACCTGCGCACCTTTGACCTCGACGATGAAGTTGCCCGCCTGCTCCGAGACGACCTTCACTTCAGCGCCGGCGACAAAGCCGAGATTCTCGAGATGATGGAGCACATCGCCCTTTTCGCGAACCTTGACGACGGTGCCCGTCTCGCCCGTTTTCATGAAGGTGAGCGGCATCTGCGCCATGGAAGGTCCCGCAACGGTTGCGGTGCTCATGCCTTTGTCCATCGCCATTGCTTCCTGCATCATAGCTACCTCGTCTTTCTTTGCTAACCGTGGTTAACATCTAGCTATCATATGCCATCTCTGGCTCGATTTGGAAGCCTTGGTGAACTTTTTTGTTTCCTGCGGCTAATCTCCATAATTCGCCGTGGTTAATTTTTCGTTACGAAGGACTTTGTGAACAGACGCCGAAGCGAAGGTTGCGATAATGGTTGAATTGCAAAAATTGCGGATAATTTCCCTTTAAGATGTTTTCGCAGATAGTATAGTAAGCATGACTTATCTGAACGCGGAAGGTTGCAATATGAAAGACAGCTTCGCCCCGGCTGCAGGCGTAAACGAGAACCTCTATTCCGACACGCGCGGCCTCGTGAGCGACCCCGTCCCCTTCACGAAGGCGGTCATTGACGGCCTGGCCCATGGAGGCGGCCTCTACGTCCCTGCTCACGTGCCGACACTTTCAATCGACGAGATCTGCAGCTTGGCAGAGATGCCCTACTCCAAGCGCGCCGCCACGGTTTACCGCGCCTTCGGCGTCGACCTGCCGACCGAGCGCATCGAAGCGCTTATGGAAAGCGCCTACGGCGACCAGTTCGACGACGAGCGCATCTGCCCGATCACCTCACTCGACGAGAACACTCACGTGCTCGAGCTGTGGCATGGTCCCACGAGCGCGTTCAAGGACATGGCACTGCAATGCCTGCCCCGCTTCTTCTCTGCAAGCGCCGAGGCGCTCCGCGAGCGCGGGGAGCTCGACCACGACTTCCTCATCCTGGTGGCAACTTCGGGCGACACGGGCAAGGCCGCGCTCGAAGGCTTCAAGAACGCCGAGCACGTGCGCATCGGCGTGCTGTTCCCCGATGGCGGAGTGAGCGACATCCAGCGCAAGCAGATGGTCACGACCACCGGCGACAACGTGCAGGTCTGGGGCGTGCGCGGCAACTTCGACGACTGCCAGACCGGCGTGAAGAACGTCTTCGGCGACGAGGCGTACGCCGAGAAGCTGCTCTCCGAGCACAACGTGACCCTATCGAGCGCGAACTCCATCAACTGGGGACGGCTCATGCCCCAGATCGTGTACTACATCTCGAGCTACGCCGAGCTGGTTGCGAAGGGCAAGGTCGAAGCCGGCAAGCCGATCGACGTCTGCGTCCCCACGGGCAATTTCGGGAACATCCTCGCCGCATGGTACGCCAAGCGCATGGGCGCCCCGATCGAAATGCTCTTCTGCGCGAGCAACGAGAACCGCGTGCTCACCGACTTCATCAACACCGGCACCTACGACATCTCCGAGCGCGACTTCGCACTGACGCCGTCGCCGTCGATGGACATCCTGGTGTCCTCCAACCTGGAGCGCCAGCTGTTCGAGCTTTCCGGGCGCAACGCTGAGGCGGTTCGCGGCTGGATGTCCGACCTGCGCGAAAAGAAGTGCTTCCGCGTGGATACCGATACCTTCGCGGCCGTGCGCGCCGAGTTCGCGGCCGACTCCGTCGACAACAAGACCTGCCTTTCTACCATCAAGGAGGTCTTCGACGCCAACGGCTATCTCATCGACCCGCACACCGCGGTCGCCTACAAGGTCGCCGAGCAGCTGCGCGGCGAAAATCCCGTGCTCATCGCGAGCACGGCCCATTGGGCGAAGTTCGGCGACAACGTGTATCGCGCGCTTCACGGCATGGCGCCCGGAGAGCCGCTTCCCGAAGAGGCTGCTGCGCTTTCGGGATGCCAGCTCAACGAGCTGATCGCCGACGAGACCGGGCAGCACAACGTGCCCGCCAACCTGGCATCCCTCGACGCGGCGCACGTGCGCTTCGAAGAGGTTATCGATAACTCGACCGAGGACATCGAGCACGCAGCAGCGGCTTTTCTCGGCAAGACAAACTAGCAATCAGGAAACCACAGGCAAACAGAAAACCGTCGAAAAAGGGGAACCCATGAGCAAGCTCACCAACCTCACTCCATCCATCAGGCTTTCCATCAAGAACCCGGACTCCGAGAGCGGATCGGTGTTCGGCCGCGGCATCGCCGATCTGTGCCTCGGCGTGCGTGAGAAGGGCTCGCTAAACGCCGCCGCAAAGAGCATCGGCATGGCATACAGCAAGGCCTGGCGCATCATCAAAGAAACCGAAGCAGCCTTGGAAATCCAGCTGCTCAATCGCGATGGCGCCCACGGGAGCAGCCTTACCGACGAGGGCAACAAGCTCCTCGACTCCTATCTTGAAATCGCCAAGCGTGTTCAGGAAGCAGCCGAGAAGGAATTCCACCGTCTCGTCGACTAGGCATCGGCGGCTCTCGTTCGCCCAGCTGGGGCGCATCCCGCAAAATCGACGGCAACCCGCACGCCCGCGGCGCCTTCCGGCACTGCGATATGGAGTACGAGGTCCCGCGTAGCCGGTTTCGCATCCGCTTTGCTTTTTTGGCGCACGTCCACAGGGCGTGCGCCTTTCTTTTTCTCCTCGGCTTCGACCGAATCGCGGGCTTTTCCCGAGCAATCCGACGGCTCCTCTGGTTCGAACACACCCCCATGCGCCTCTTCGGCATCGGGGGAATCGAATCGATGCAGGCATCCGTAGCAAGTATCCATATCGTCGAACACCCGCGCCTTGCACACAGGGCACACTTTCATCTTGCTGGTCCTTTCCGCTCTCTTTGCGCCGCATAGGCAACAAGCCCCACGCGATCCCCTTCTGAAAACCAAGTCCCGCATTCGGCAAAGCGCTCAATAGTCGCCACCGCACGAGGACATCGCAGACGCCTCATCGGGCCCACTGCGCGATACGATTCGAGCACCACGCCGCAGCGATCGACGAACGCGATGTCGAGTTTTCGAACCATGCCGACGGTATGCACGTCGTTGCACGGCATGAGAATCAAAGGCTCGCTGCGCCGGCGCCGCAAAAGCAGCCCGCGCGCCCTCGACGGGCCATCCGTCGCCACCATAAGCCGCGACCAGGCGCGATCGCCCGACCTCAATCCTCGCTTATCGCGCACTGCACGACCACGCTTGAGCCCTCCCTCATAGGCACGCACGACACCATCGTCCACAGGCACACGCCCCCTTCCTTCACAAAGACCGAACACCCCTCGATGCCCGTTTCCGATTCGACCCAACCCTTGCGCGTAAGTTCGCCCTCTATCTGCGAGAACTCGCTTTCCGCCGAATTTGCGCACGAGAATCCGACGACCCCGCCCCCGCCTGAAACCCGCACCGACTTAGCCCCGCCGAGCGAGAAGAGCTCTTCCTCGAACCATGAGGGCACCGCCTCGATTCCCGTTTGCTCGCCCGCGAGCGACACCGCAGCATCGCCGTCGCTCGAATCAGGGCCGCCCCCGAGCGCGATTTTCGCCTGGTCTCCCGCGTCTTCAGCCCAAAGCGCGCGGCTCATCTTCGTCGCCGCACCCGCGACTTCGAGCCCGTCGTCGATCGCCATCGCGAGCACGACGGCGACAGCGATCGAAAGCAGGGCGGCAAGCGCCCGATGCCCCTGCCCCATCAGAACAGCACCCCCGGCTTGTAGACATCCACCACCAACTCCGTCGAATGCTCCAACTGCGGAAGCGACACGCCGAAAACGGAGGACTTCAAGCCCATGCCGAAAAGCGTCGGAGTGAAGCGGAGGGTCGCACGGAAGCGCTTCTGCCCGAACGACTCGCTCGCCACCGAAACGCTTGCCTCCAGGTAGTCCTTGTCCGCAATGCCCATTCCCTCCTCGATTGCATCAAGCGCAGAGGCGCAGCTTTGGCTTGAGTCCTCGCCATATGCCGGAGACGTCGCGAACACGCGCACCGCATTACGGGCAAGCCTGTCGAATGCGGCGCACTCCGAGAAGAAGAGCATCGCGTTCATCGCGATCACCGCAATAGCGACGAGCACCGGGATCATCACGGCGAGCTCGACAGTCATCTGCCCGCGCTCGTCGCGCGAGCAGCCGAACCTTTCTTTTAGCCCGCCCATCAGTGCCACACCCTCGTGCCGGTAACGCTCGCAACAACCCCGCGGAGCGCATCCGCCGCCGCGCTCACCAACCCTCCCGTCGCCCGCTTCACCGAATCGGGTAGCGTGATGGTTATGGGAACCGAGCCACCGCCAAGCGGAAACTCTACCTGGACGATCTCGATTGCGCCGTCCGCGCCCTCAAGGGTTCGAAGCGCTTCGTCTTCTACCTTCCCGACAAGAGAGTCGAACAAGCTTGCCGACGAGCCCGAAGTCGAGAGCGCCCCATTACGAATCACCTGATAGTTGGCAGAAAACGTACCCGAATCAGACGCGGCAACGTACCCCGTGCTCACAAGTACGGGTTTCAGAGCATCCAGCTTCGCAGGCGCAAACCCCGCCGCTTCGACGATGCCCGCAAGCTTGTCTGCCGCCCATACGCCTAAACCGCTTGCGCTTGCGAGCGGCAACGAATCGAGCGAATGGCGAATCGCGTTGTCGATTGTTTCTTGCCCATCGCAGTAAGCGTGAAGAGCGCGCGACCACACGTCGAGCGCAAACCTTGCAGCGCCAATAGCCGCTCCTCCGTCTTCGGCCAGGCCGTCGAGGAGCGAGGAGACGACCGTGCGGCCCTCTTCACTGTCCTCCTCGAGCAGCGTTGCACCGGAAACGGCGGCTCTCGTCCCGAGCGAGGGCGAGCCCCCAACAAACGAGCTCGCGAAGCCGGTATCCGCAGGCGCCGCAACAAGGTTCACAACCATCGAGATGGCCCCCTTGCATCCGGGAGGCTTCGCATCGATGCGCATACCTCCAATTTCGGAGAGCGCCTCCTTGCACTTTTCGAGCAGGCCGCCGGCTTTGCCCTTCACCTCCTTCGCCGCCTCATCCTGCTTTTCGCGAGCTGCCGTGTAATCCGCTGCAGCTCGTGCCACGGCGCCGTAGTGGTACTCGAAGCCGTTCGAGATGGAGCTCGATGCGGCGGCCACCCTCCCAAGGCTCGAGGCGGTGAAGCGGCAGACGTCGCACACGGGGTAGTTTTCTGCCTCCATCTGGGCGATCGAAGCCGTGCCCATACTAGGAGACGCATTCGGGCAACCTTCCCACACATGAAGCGTCGTCGCGCCCGATGAGTCCTTCCCAAGCGGGAACACCAGGTCCGTATAGAGCCTTGTGGCCTTCATCTCCGCCGTGTTCTTAGGGAACAAAGGGAAGAAAGCGTCGAAGGAATCTCCCGTGTCGAGCACGAACCCGCGCGACACCTCGGCAAGCGCGAAGCGGTAGAACACCTTGCGCAAGGCGGACTCGGCCTGCTCCTCTGTCGCCGAGGACTGAGGAGCCTCGTCCTCGAAGCGCGCCGAGTAATAGGCTTTCGCGCGATCGAGGGCGACGGAAAACGACCACGCATCAACCGCGCGGAACAGCGGGTTCGATGTCGGGGAAATGCTCGAAAGGGCCTCGGCGCGCTCGTACATGCAGTACGCGGGCGCATCGCCGCAATCGCGCTTGAAGCCTTCCTCCTTTGCAGAGAAGGCCTCTTCTGCAGCCTCTTCCGCCTCTTCAGAAGCTTGTTTGAGCGATTCAGCATCCTCGGACACGGCGTTGGCGGCATCGGAGAGCGCCTTCGACGACCCTACCTCGATCCGCTCCCCCTCTGCGGGAACGAGCATCGCCACACCGAGATAGCTCGCAGCCATGACACCGCCCGAGTTTGAGCTCGCCGTCGCATACGCGCTCGCCGCCGCGAGAAACGGCAGTGCCTCCTGGAGGGCGTTGAGACCCGACGCAGCACGCTCGGCGAAGGTGCTCCTCGACTGAAGCACCCTCGTCCCCAGGTTCACCAGCTCGATCCCCAGATCTGCCGCAGGCGGAGCGCAGAGCGCAACGACGCCCAAGCCGAACATCGCGGCGCTCGTCAGCGAAAGGGAAAGCACGACGGCGTCGCATACGCGAACGGCGATCATGAACTCTGCAACCTCGCCCTCCGCCGCAAGAACGCATGCGTCGGCGACGTCCTGTATGTCCGCAGAGGCAGAAGAGACCCGATACACCTGGGCCGCCGAGAACACGAGGGACAACGTGACCAAGAGGGCAATAGCCATGCCAAGCGTCGAGAATCCCCCATCGTCATCCCAGAAGGCACCGCGCCCACCCTTGAGCCTAAGCCTCATCAACCCACGCTCCAATCCATTCAGAGGGCGATCTTCCCGCCGCAGCATCAGCCACCCATGTCGGCTGCACAGGCGCCGACGCCTCGACGGATACTTCGAAGTCCTCGCCATCGTTGACTACCCCCAAAAGACGGGCTCCCACCCCGATAAGCGGCAGCGGCCTTGCCTTCGTCGCAATGCGCACATAAACCGTATCGCTCGACTCCCCGCCCTCAAGCTCCACCTCCCATGTGCAACCTCCCTGGTGAACGTGGAAGCAATCCTGCTCGGGCACCGCGCCCAGCCGCCTGAGCGCGAACGCCCTGCACACCCCCGAAGGGTCCCCCTCAGGAGTCGTCGCAAGCAGGCGACAGGTTTCCGCGGCAGCTTGCTGCATGACGATGCGGTCGTAGAGCAAGATGCCCGGCTGCACGAGCAGTATCACCAACGCCAGCGCGACAGGGAGCGCAAACGTCGCCTCCACGGTCGCCTGACCAGCATCTTCGCGAAATACCTTGCAAGCTAGAACGCGAACACGTCCGCCACCGACCCTAAGGCCGCGAGCTGCAGGTGATGGGAAGCCGACATGAGCGCATGCTCCACGAACAGCCCTTCCCCCATCGCCTTGGCAAGCATGCCCAGCGCCATAATTGCACACAGCACGCCGGCGAGCACGACAGCGTATTCCACCGTGCCCTGTCCCCGCTCCGATTGCATCTTGTCGGCGAGGGGCGCGAGGTCGGCCTTTGCCCTCGGGGCCGTCACAGCCCGTTGATACCGTTTGCGATCGCATCCCAAAGCTCCTGGATTTTCGGCCGGAACAAGGTTATGGCGACTATCGCGATCACGACGAGCACGCCGACGAGAATCGCGTACTCGGTCGTCCCCTGCCCCTTCTCGCAAGCGAGCTTCGCCTTTGCTGCACACCATGCGCCTATTGCACGTTGACCGATTTCGGCACGTACCCTTCTCATGAACATCATCCTGCATCCACCTTTCCTTTCTAGAAACCGCCGACCAGTTCAAGCAGCATCGGCCCTAACACCAAGATGAGCATCGCGGGGAGCATGAGCGTCCCTGTCGGGACCATCATTTTCACCGGCGCCTTCGCGACCTGCTCCTGCTTGAGCGCGCGATACGACGCCCTCGCTTCGCGCGCCGTCGCCTCGAGCCCCTCCGCAAGCGAGGAGCCGTAGCGCAAAGACCTAATCACGGACTCGATCGCCCGCGAGAAAAGCGCCGAATCGTAGGTTTCGGCGACACCGCGAAGCGCGTCGTCCCGACGAGCGAGCCCTAAGGACCATTGCTGACGAGCTGACGCCAAGGAACGTGAGAGCAGCGTGTCGAAATGATCGAGGTACACGTCAAGGCTCCTATCGAACGACAGGCCGCTCCTCAAACCGAGCGAGATCACCTCGAGCATTTCGGGAAGATGCCGTTCGAGTTCTTCCGCCCGCTCCTTCTTTCTTTTCTCAAGCGCCCTTTTCGGAGCCGAGAAACCCCACAGCCCGCCCGCTATCGCAAGCAGAACAGCAAGTTCGAAGGAAAGCGCACACCCGAGAAGAGCACCTGCGGCAGCTGCGAAGAGCGCCAAACGAAGCCGCGCGTCGAGAAACCCTGCGATCGATGCCGACGAGGCCAAGCCCGCCTGTCGAATTATCTGGACAAGGGCCTCTTCCCGTCGTAGGGGAACCGGGCGGGCAGACCGCTTCTTCGCAACGCGGCTTCGCGCCTCGACAAATGAGATCGCCCCGTCCGAGATGCCCTTGCCCCCGCGAGAGGCAGCAAGACCTTCCCCCGAGAGGGAAGCCCGGTGCCTCGCTGCGGCACGGCTTTTCTCGCGCGCGCGAACGGCCCCGGCAGACGCGACGAGCCCTGCGCCGAAAGCCCCGACACCCGCAAGCACCGCGACGACACCGCTTTCCGCAACCATCACTCCACCTCAACTTTCAACATATGGCGCACGGACACGATGCCCGCGACCTGCATGGCAACGGCAATGCACAGAAGTGCCATCCCCGCGAAGCTCGAGAAGAAGGGACCAAGAAAATCTTCGCTCACCAGCGAAAACAGGGCGACAAGGACAATCGGCATCACGCTGACAATGCGGGCCGAAAGCTTCGCCTGAGCGGTTTGGACGCGAAGCGAGCGCGTGAGCTCGAGCTCACCTTCGACGGTCTCCCGCGCGGCGTCGAGCACGCGCTCCATGCTTCCCCCCGTTTGATGCTGCACGTCAAGCGCAACGGAAACGAAGGCGAGCTCGGGAACCGAGTTCCTCCCTTGAAAAACCGAGAGTGCCTCGCGTGTGCTGCCGCCCGTCTCGAGAAGGTGAGCTGCGCGCTGGAACAGTACCCCAACAGGACCTTTCGTAGCAGCCCCAACCTGCTGCATCGTCTGGAGAAGCGACTGCCCCGACCGAAAGCACACCGCCATCGAGCGCAGCGCGTCGGGAACGGCCTCTCGCATACGCTCACGCCGCTTGTCTTCCGAGCTCTTCGCGCAGATCGCGCACGCCGCCGCAACGCAGAAGGCGAGGGCCACGCCGCATATTGGAGCCGCGGTGAGCGCAGCTCCGCCCACGCCTGCGACGAGCATCGTGGCGAAGATGAGCGTGAGCACCGATTCCTCGGTTGCCGCAAACCCCCGCCCCTCTGCGGCAGCAAGAACGTTCTCGCTCGTCGCGCGCACCTTCGCGCTCCTAAGCGCAAACCGCGCAGCAGGACGCATGATTCCCACCCCGTTGCGAACAAGCCACGAGAACCAACCCGATTTGCCCCTTTCGGGCCCGATCGAGTATGCGGCGGCACGTGGCCTTTTGCCGAGCACTCCCAAAATGGCATGCGCCGAGAAGAGCGCACAGCCGAACGCCGCTAAAACCGCTACAGAGCGCAAAGTGAGGCTTCCCTCCATGAGCGCACCTCCTCATCGGTTGCAATTCCCCTCTTCGTCAAGCTACACACCCATTCAGGCGCAGCGAGCCATGTGCCCTCCTCGCCGCAGATATCCCGCTGGTAAATCGGCGCAACGATGCACTCCCTTATGCTTTCACCTGGGGAAATGACCGCAATTTGGGATACCATCCGCGAGCCATCGGCGCCGCGGGCCGTCTGGACGATAAGGTCGAAAGCGCTCGCAATCTGCGATTCGATAACATCGACGGGCAAATCGGCAACGAAGCGCACCATGGTCACCAAGCGAGAAATCGCCTCCTTGGGAGAGTTCGCATGAAGCGTAGTAAGCGACCCCTCATGCCCCGTGTTCATCGCGGAGAGCATGTCGAGCGCCTCACCGCCACGGCATTCGCCCACGATGATGCGGTCGGGGCGCATGCGAAGCGCGTTCGCAACCAAATCGCGAATGGTGACTTCCCCCACCCCTTCCGCATTGCGCGGACGAGCCTCAAGGCGCACGACGTGAGGGTGCTCCAAAAAGCGCAGCTCAGCGGAGTCCTCTATCGTGATGATTCTCTCATCAGGGGGAACGTGGCAAGAAAGGGCATTAAGCAGCGTTGTTTTGCCGCTTCCCGTTCCACCGGAAACAGCGATGCTCTTGCGAGCGCGAACAGCCCAGATGAGCAAGCGCTGCACGCATTCCTCAATCGAGCCGCTCTCCACCATGTCCTGCAAGGTGATGACCCTCGAGGAGAATGTTCGGATCGTGAGCATCGGGCCGTCGAGCGCAAGAGGAGGCACAATGGCGTTCACGCGATGCCCCTGCGCAAGGCGGGCGTTCACCATAGGCGACGACTCATCGATTCGCCGGCCGAGCGGGCCGATGATGCGGTCGATGAGCATCCTCACCTCATCATCGCTCGTGAAACAAAACTCGCTTCGATGCAAAACACCGTCGCGCTCATAAAACAACGAACGCGACCCGTTCACCATGATCTCGGTGATCGACTCATCCGCGAGAAAAGGTTCGAGCGGCCCGAATCCCAGCATGGAATCAATCAGGGTGTCGGCGAGCGCTTCCTGCTCCGCAAGGCCGGTATCGAAGCGGCCGCTTCCCTCGAACGCTGCCCGGCAAACCGCTCGGATCTCGTTGCGCGCCCGCTCGGGATTGCCCTTGGCAAGCGAGGCGATATCGTCAGCGGGAAGCTGCTCGCGAACCCGCCCCTTCAACCACTCGAGCATTTCATCGCGAGTCGCCCGAGAAACGGCAGGAGTTTCATTTCCCGCCGCCCGAACGCGATCGAGGAGCGTCATGGGAGCACCCCCTCTCGGCGAGCACGCCTGAAGGAGAATAGCCCGCGCGAAGACGCCTCGGACTCCTCGGATGAAGCCAATGAGCCCGCAGCCTCCCCTGCCACCTCGCCCATAAGCTCCCTCACGCTTAGCGCGAAGGGGTTGCGCGAGGAAACCAAATCGTAAGCAAGCCCTGTACCGAGCGCCTGCTCGACTTCCACTCCGCCATCTTTAAGTTCGGCAGCATGCGCACCCTGCATCGCGCACGACACATCGATTGACGAGAACAGCGAACGCTTCGAGCAGCGATTTGCGACGAATAGGAAGGGGCTTGCCGCAATTCCGCAACGAGCGCACAGCTCGACCGCATGCTTGCATGCCCGAAGAGACGATGCCCTCTGATCGACGAGGAACAGCGCCCGAGAAGATCGCTCGAGAAGCACCGCATGCTGCTCTCCCCAGTTTGCGCCCGTGTTTGCAACAATCGCGTCAAAGTGAGCCATTGCCGAATCGAGCAGCGCAGGCAATTCGTGCACTATCGTTTCGGATTGCTCGAGTCTTCTCGGTGCAGCGATAAGGCAGAGCCCTTGCTCGTCGCGCGGCAAATCGGACAGGGGAACAGCGCCGGAAAGCACCTCGTCAACCCCGTAAGCACGCTTGGCCCCGAGCAGTTCGCGCATATCCCCGAATTGGAAGTCGCAATCGAGAAGCAGCGTCTTGATTCCCGCCGAAGCTAACGTCGCCGCCGCAACCGCAGATACCGCACTCTTACCCGCGCCGCCGCTTCCACTGACGACGGTAATCAGAGTAGCTCGCTTTTCACCTGATGAAACGACAGGTTTTGGCAAAACCGAGCCCGTGCGGGGAACCGCGCAGGGACCAGTCTCCCTTTTGGAATCGCGCGAGCCCGAAGCTAGCGCACGGACCTGCCGCTTGCGCGCCGCATAACGTTCAGCAAGCACCTGGTGAGTCATTGTCTCATCTATTCCCGCCGCCTTCGTCCGACTATGAAGCGAGCCAGACGGCTGCGAACAGAGCATCGACACGCGACGCCTTGGATTGTCGCGCTTCACCGCCGCAGCCAAGTTAATCGGCTCGACGTCGGGGCAAGAGACCACCCATATTTCCTCAATCGAGGCGCTTTTCGCGGCCAAGTTCCGCGTTTCCCGAGCCGTCGTACGAACCGCAAGCCATGGCTGCTCGAGCAGATTCTCTTCCCGAAGGCCGATAAGCTCGGGGTGACGTGCGCTCTCCTCGTCGGCGCACAGCAAAACCTTAGCGTTCATGGGAAGCCCCTTCTCCAGAGTCGAGGTCGGAAGCAGGCGCCGGCAAGGCGCCCTCAGCCTGCGATGAGTCAGCAGCCGCGGACCGATCGTCAGGTTGCGAAACTTGAGACGAAACCGAATCAGACGCCGCGCCCGACCTCTGTTGGGCACTCGGTCCCTTCTGACCCTCGTTCGCATCGAGCGACTTCGACACCGTCGGCTCGGGAACGTCTTCGCCAGGAAGGGTGAAATACAGCTCTGAGCTCTGCGCAACCGATACGATTTCCTGAACATTCGCAGGGTCGAGCGCAAGCGTTACCCATGAAACGGAATCGGCCCCCGATTTCGACTGCACGCTCGCGTTCGTTGCAAGCACCAAAACGTTATGGGCGATGAGCGTCGTTCCCGCCGAGCCCGTCGCGTACACATCGACGAACATCCCGGGGCGAAGCGCGCCCCCAACCGTTTGCACATCGCGCGCAGGAACGCTGACGGCGGTCAGCTCGCCGGGAACCTCGATGGAAGATGACGACTCCTCGAACCGCCTTGAGGTCAGCACCTCGCCTTTCAGCACCGTTGAGGTCACCTGCTTGCCAAGGACGTCGCCATCCTGCGTAAGGGGGTCTTCGGGCAGAAGCGCTGTGACCCACATCCGCTTCTCGAAAGAGGAGGCATCGACTACCTCACCAGCTGCGATGTCCCTTTTCGCCACGCACACCTCGACTTGTTCGCCGCCAAAACGCTCGAGCGCCTCGGCGCGCGCCGCATCGACCTGCGCACCCGCATCCTGCAGGTACACAAACACGCAGACAGCGCATAACACGCCGCACGCGATACCAACGATCCACGATTTCGTTCGCCTCATGAGTCCTCCGCTCATCCAAGTGAAGAACATGCTAGCGAGCGATTCAGGCACAACTCGAGCAAATAGCTTCTCGAAAACCCACGCCTTATCCGCAGGGATTAGTCAGCTTTTCCGAAAAAGCGCGCAAAAACCTGGCAGCAAGTCCCTGAATACGCGCCATTTCTCGGCAGAAACGAAGCGCGAAATCGAAAAAACCTTGCAGAAACCCGGCAGGAACCTGGCACGACGTCGACGGAAAACAGGCAGGCCCGACGAGCCGTCAAGACGCGAACAATCCTCCGCCGAAAGAAAAAACGGGCCACGGAAAACCCGTGGCCCGTCGAATATCTGGTGGTCGCTGAGGGATTTGAACCCCCGACCCAGTGCTTGTAAGGCACTTGCGCTCCCGCTGCGCCAAGCGACCATGATTGCGCGAATGCGCTTAAGTATTGTCCCACACCTTCCTAGCGAGCGCAATATGGCGTGAAACCGAAGTGTTCCCGAAGCGCCGCCGAGACCGAAGCATCATCTTCGAGCGGAGTCTTTTCGCTCACGCCGGATTCGCGCACATTCAACACCCCGCGGCCAATGCTTTTGAAGCCGGAAGCCGTGCGGATATTCGCCATCACGGTATCGCGGAACACGGTCCCAGGCTGTGAACAGGCCAAACTCAACGCCGCAAAATCAATATCCTCGACAGCGGCAAGGCAGAACTCAAGCTCAGTCTGGCGCCTCGACGGGCCCTCGTCGCCGTACAGGTCGCGCTTCGCCTGCGAAATCCGGTCGATGGCCCACCAGTGCTCGTCGATACGGCGTGGAATGTACACCTCGCCGCGAACCGTCTGCTCACGCTCGTCGCAGACGACAAGCGAACCCGCGGGAAGCGGTCCGCCGAACCCGACGTCGACCGAAAGCAGCTCCCCGTCAAGGGAAACAAGCGTGCCCCGGTGGTTGATCGGCATGCGTCCTTCCCTGCCGCGGACAGCTCGGCTGAGGCAGGGACGCACCTCGAAGCCCACCGAACGAAGCAGCAGCTCGAACATCTTGTTCAGCTCGAAGCAAAATCCACCATGGCGATCGACAACGATCTTTTGATAGAGGTCGCCCATCTCAAGAGAGGGCGCTTCCCCAAGCGCAACCAGATCGGCGGTCTCGAACGGGACGCTGCACTGATGCGCGTACACCAAGCCATCGAGCGTCTCCCTCGTCACCGGGGCGTCGCCTTCCCATCCGATTCTCGCCAAGTACGCCGAAGTCATGACGTCATTGAGCATTTCCATCGCCATAGAGGGCCTCCCTCGCAAATCGCCGCGTTTCCCATCGGTTCCATAATACTAAAGCGAGCCTCCTACATCGGCTACACTCCGATTGAGTGTTGACTTGTCCTCACTGCAGCGTATCTTGCATAGGAGGAACGCGTATTGCCGAGCCGAAGGGGGACGCCATGGGATCCTACGAACGAGAGCAGCAGATGATTGCCGACAAGACGGCATCGCGAGGAGAAACCGCGCGCCGATACTTCGCGGAGCTCGATTCCCAGCTCAACGAGGAGACGTCGCATCTCTCCCATCGACCCGATTACTCGAAAACGCTCTTCGCGCCCGAGAATGACGACATCTACCGCGAGTTCTGCGCCTTCGTCGACCTTCCCGAGCCGCGCCATTTCGACGACATCGAAGACCCGATTTCCGTCGATGGGCGTACTGCCGCCGACGTCTACTTCGCCATGAAATCGAAGAACGACCGTATCGTCGCCATCGACGGCGCGGCAGTCTATAACATGCTCGTGAAACTTCGCACGCAGCCCGAGATTGCCAACAAGGTGCTCAACTTCCGCCCCACGTGCTACCAGGGAGGGTGCGGCTCCAAGGACGCCGGCTTCGACCTGGGGTATTACGACTAGGAAGGCACCCAAGCAAGCCGCACACCTGGTGGAAAACAGGCTCGCCTCGGGCTACAACGAGGGAAGCCCACCCGCGCGAAGGCTTACGCCCGTTCCATAACAAAGCCGTGCGATTCGTCCCATAATTCCCGCACCGTCCAAGCGAACCCCCCGCACACCGCATACTTAAACAAAAGAACACACCACCGTACCTGAGGAGTTCGTATGCAAACCAGTAATGCGCTTTTGCTCGATATCGTGGGCGCATCCCGAACTCGATTCGTTATTCCACCTTATCAGCGAGCATATTCGTGGAAGCGCCGCCAATGCGAGGAACTCTGGCTCGACATTTTCCGTGCCGCGCGGTCCGCCTCGCAGCACTTCGTCGGAACGCTCCTCTACGCCCCCGAGCGCAACGACGAGAATGGCAACGCCCGCTTCTCCATCGTGGACGGCCAGCAGCGCACGACAACCGTTTCGCTTATCCTGATCGCGCTCGTTCGCCACCTGAAGAACACGGGCACCACCCTCGTTCATACCACGGCAGGCGAAATCGAGGCGCGCTACCTTTTGCTCGACGGCGACTCGAACCTCCCCGGCAAGCTCGTGCTCTCCCGAGGGGACCGCGCCTCCTACTTCGACGCGCTGCGCGGGGCCGCCCCCGACGCGATCACCTCGGAGTCCATCGCGCACAACCTCGCGTTCTTCAGCGAGAAAATGGCCGAGCCCGATTTCGACGCCGAAGCGCTCTGGCAGGGGCTCAACCTGCTTTCCGTCATCTTCGCCGAAGTCGAGAAGACGGAGAGCGCACAGCCGATCTTCGAGAGTTTGAACTCCAAAGGTGCACCTCTTACCACCGCTGACCTGGTACGAAACTATCTTCTGCTCGCCGAAACGCACACGCAGCAAACCTATCTCTACGACACGTACTGGAGCATCATCGAGAGCCTGTTCGTGCCCGACCCCGGCTCCCTTCGGCTCGACAACGCGATCCAAGGGTGGCTTTCGGTAAGGTTCCGAAAGGTTCGTGCGCACGGGCCCGGCGAGGTGTACAGCATCTTCAAGCGCTACGTCGAGGACGACTACACCGGCACGACCGAGGACCTTTTGCGAGAGCTGCGCAACTTCTGCTTCGTCTGGGCGGAAAACTACCGCTACCACGCGGTGAAGAAATTCCGCACCATGGATTGGGCGGTTAACGGCGCACCAACCTTGACCAGCGGGTTCACCCGCCAGAAAGCCCACAACGAAGCATATGCGCAACGCGTGCGCGCCGAGATGCGCAACACGGACGCGGCGCTTTAGGAGAGATGGCATGAAAACGACGCAGCGCACCTTCCTCGATTACCTCGGGGCACCGCACACGCACTTCATCATTCCCGTCTACCAGCGCGTCTACACCTGGAGCGACAAGCAATGCGCGACGCTCTGGCGCGACTGCGCGCATGCGGGCGAGACGCAAAGCGAGCACTTCATCGGGACGGTGCTCTATTCGCCCGATTCGGAGCTCACAAGCGCGCAGACGCAGGCAATCGACATCATCGACGGACAGCAGCGCACGGCAACGATCTCGCTGCTCATCGCCGCATTGGCCGACTATTTGGAAGAACAAGGGGTAACGCTTGAAGACGGCACCGACGCGTCGACGCTGCGCGCGCGATTCCTCCTCGCAGACGAGCGCACCCCTGGGGAAGGCTCACGTAAGGAGAAGCTGACCCTCTCGCGGCTCGACAGGGAGACCATGACCGCGGTGCTCAACCACACCGACCTTCCCGAGGAGGACGACCTGTCGAAAAACGTCGTCTCCAACTACCAGCGCTTCAAAAGCTATCTGCAAGCCGAATCTGATGCGGAAACGATATGGCGAGGCCTCAAGCAGCTGACCATCATCGCCGCCGAGGTCGAGGAAAGCGACCATCCCCAAACGGTGTTCGAGAGCCTGAACTCGAAGGGAATGCCGCTCACCACGGCGGACCTTGCGAGGAACCTATTGTTTTCCGACGTCGAATACGAGGAGCAGGAGCGGCTCTACGACCAGTATTGGAAGCCCATCGAGAATATGTTCGCAGACGATGACGATGATGCCACGAGCATGAACGCTGCTTTGCGCGGATGGCTCGCCGTGAAGGCACCGCGCCTGCGCAGTAGGGCGAGCGATGATGTCTACGACGCGCTCAAGGCGTTCTTGCAAACCGAGAACCACTCAGATACCGAATCGCTGCTGCGCGGATTCAAGGGCTTTTGCGAAACGTTCCGCGCGCGTTCCCAGTCGAAGGGAGCGCGAACCGCCGATATGCATACGACCTGGGGAATCGGCGGAAGAACGAAGGGATTGCCCGTCGATCGGAGCCTCTTCGGAGAATAATAGGACCAGCTTGCGGGCGGCATCGCGTCCGCAAGCAAATGCCCCATCCGATGCCGGCCGCCCCGCCGAGAACCCCGCCCACGCTACGCCGGGTCGGCGGAGTTCAACCTGATGGCGCACGCTTGAAGCTCGTCGACCAACTCCATCGTGAGAGGCTCCGCGAGCTCCTCGCCCGCCTCCAGCTGAGCGTCGAGCGCGAAGCAGCGTCTCGTGAACGCCTCGTTTTCGGCATCGAACATCTTGAGCTCGCGCGCAGCACGAAAGCCATCTTCCACATCGGTCGACTTCGCGATGCGCCACAACAGCAGCGTCACCAGCCGAACCGACCCACGAAACCGCTTGTCAACAGGCACTTCAACCATTGTTTTCCCCTTTTATGCGAAGGCGCCTGCCAAGCCGCAGCGGCCCGGCAGACGCCTCATTCCCTTTGCAAGGCACGACGCCTAGCCGTAAAGTTTAGCGCTTCTTGCGAACGTAGAGAGACACGGCCGTGAACTTCACGTTTTCGTCTCCTGCCACCTTCGGCACGGTATGCCCCGCCTTGTAACCGCGATCTGCCTCAACCTCGAAGGACTCTTCGACAGAGGGCGCCTCGAAACCCGCAGCTTCAAGCCACGCGACGTTTTCCTGCTCGGTTCGCGCCGCCTGCACGCTGTTGCCGATGGAGCGAGCCTCGTCCACGACCGAGTCGGTGCGCGGCCGGTCCGCGAAGATTGTCTCCAAAATCAGTAGTCCGCCCGGTTTCAGGACGCGGCCAAATTCCCGTATTGCCTGCTCCTGGTCGTAGAAAAGCGTAATCACGTTATTCACGTAGATCGCATCGTAGACGGACGACCCGATGCCTGCGCCGATCAGGTCTTCGGGGAAGGCGACGCGGAACTCCATGTTGTTGCGCGAAAGCCCGCTCTCGTGCCACGCGCGGCTCATACCGTCTTTCGCCTCTTCGACATACGACGGACTCCAATCGACGCCCATCACCTCGCCGCTATCGCCGACCAGGGAGCTGAGCTTGTATACGCCGCGCCCGCGCCTGCAGCATATGTCGAGCACCTTCTTGCCTTTGAGCTCCTCGCGCGGCAAGAGCATCTTGCACACGCTCGCGAAACCGTACTCGAACTGTTTCCCACCATAGTGTTTTGCAAGCGCGCCCGCAGGAATCTCCGCCGGCACGTTTTGCGAGCCCTGTGCGCTCGCAGAAGCTGCAGAAACAGGGGCGGAAGTCGCCGCGCCGACCGCAGGTGTTGAGGAAGTCGCCGCGCCGCGCGAGCCCGCCGTCGCACCCGGCTCGCCCTTTGGCTTCGAACCGACGCGCATCCCGACCGCACCGGGCTCGCCCACCTCGCGCTCTTCTGCCAGCGAGGCATCGATCTCGGCAAGCTTGCTCACCCGCTCGGTGAGCCCCATGCGAGCCGCATCAACCTGAAGCTCCTGGTTGTGCTCGTAGTACTTCTCGTTTCCATAATGGGAGATGAAGCGCGTGGTCGGCTTGCGCGTAGTAAGCTCGGCCAGAAATACGAGCATCTCGCGGCTGCTGAGCGTCTCGTCGATGAAGTCGAACGCGTTGCTCATGCGCTCGCCCGCGGCATCGACCAAAGGCGAAATCTTCGAGACCTCAGCTTTGTACGCGCGCTCGATGGCATGGAACGCAACATCACCCTCGGTCGCCTTCTCGAGCATGCACTGCGCCGCAAAGCCCTTCAGCAAATCGATGACCAAGCGCTCCTCGCGAACGAACTTCCGCGAGGCGGTGCCAGATTCGATCTTTCTCGCCAGCTTGCGTTCGCGTTCGGACACGCGGGGGGCAAGCGCCTCGTCAACGCTCGCACCTGCGAGGAACTCAGGCTTCGTCTCGCGCAGCAAGTCGCGAAGCGTCACAACTATGCCCTCCTGGTCGAGCGCCTTCGAGCAGTCCGCCGACAGCGTATCGATCATCAGGCCAAGAAGCGCAATGCGCTCGTCGAAGGGCGCTGCCTTCGCGCGATCTTTGATGGACGGCGTCGCAGTGCCGGAAAGAATCGACCCCACCTGATAGTCGGAGCGATACTTCTCGAACAGCGAGTAGTACACGGTGAACTGGTCAGCAATGTCGTCGTCGCGCAAGAACTGCACGAACAAGTCGCGGTTCACCGGCTTGCCCATCTGTTCGTACAGCGAGATGACCTTCGCCAAATCCTCCCAACCGCGGGCCGTCACGAACGATTTGCCGCCGCCTGGCCGCGATTCGACCTTGTAGAAGCAGTCCTTCTTCGCCTCGAGGAACGTGGTCACGGCGGGGTGAAGACCCGCTTCGGAAGCATAGGTCTTCCACGCGCCGTAGTCGGGCTCGACGTCGATTTCGCGCAAACGGTCGAGCGTTACGATGTCGAACTCGTGCACCGAGCGGTTGTACTCGGGCGGGTTGCCCGCGCACACGATGACCCATCCCTCAGGCACCTTATGTTTACCGAACGTCTTGAACTGCAGGAACTGGAGCATCGAGGGGTACAGCGTCTCCGAAACGCAGTTAATCTCATCGAGGAACAGGATGCCCTCGCGCAACCCCGTGCGCTCCATGTAATCGTAAATCGCCGCGATGATCTCCGACATCGTGTACTCGGATGTATCGAATTCCCTCCCCTCGAATTCCCGATGCTCGATATGGGGAAGGCCGAGCGCGCTCTGGCGCGTATGATGCGTCATGGAGTACGACACGATGCCGATGCCCAGCTCGCGGGCGACCTGCTCCATGATTGCGGTCTTGCCGATTCCCGGCGCGCCCACCAAGAAAATCGGTCGCTGGTGCACGGAGGCAATCGAGAGCAGCCCCGCGTCATCCCTCTTCAAGTATGCCTCAACAGTGTCTTTCACCTGCTGTTTCGCCGAGACGATATTCATAGTGCCCGTCCTTTCACGCGCCCGCGGTTAGCGGATGCCTTGGCTTTTGAACCGATTGATGCCCGCCTCGTCGATGACGACCTTCATCGCCCAGGGCGGCACTGGCGGAAGGTCGCGCCCCTCTTCGTCCATGAATACGAACGCTGTGTCGTAATCGGGCGGCTTTTCGGGAAAGCTCCCCAGGCCGTCCGTGAAATAGATAAGCCCCTTCATCTCGGCCAACTCGCCGCGATCGCGCAGCGTCTCGACATAGTCGAACACTGGACGGAAGTCAGTCCCGCCGAACCCCCTGATGACGAAGTCCTCCATGAGCTTGTCGATCTCGCCGATATCGGTGATCCGCATATCGGACTGCACGCGCGCGTCGCACTGCACGATATGCACGTTGACCTCGGTTGTATAGGTTTCCGACTCCTTCAGGATGTCGAACGTGTGCTCGATGAAGCGACGGACCAGATCGCCCCGTACCGATCCCGACGTATCGATAGCAATGACGAACTCTCGCACCCGATCGGTCTCCTTGTACTCGAGCGGCTCGACAAGGGGCATGTTCCCGTAGAGCTCCATGCCGTAGGTGTAGTAGATGTAGTCGAATTCGTCCTGGTTGAGCAGCATTTCCTCGTTCATCGTCATGAACTTGCGCAGAAACTCCGTGTAGTCGTACACCTTGCGGTTCGCCACTGACAGATGCTGCATCAGGCTGTCCGATTCGCGGCCCCACTCCTTCGAGAACGTCTCGAGGTTCATCTCGATCTCCTTCGAGATTTCCTCCCATTCCCGCTCAGCCTCGTCGTCCTCGGAATGCTCGCGTTCCTCGTCATCGCTGGTCAGCGGAACGGGCTCAGCGCTGTCGCCTTCTCCATCCTCAGCATCATCGGTATCGTCCGCCGCATCTTCCGCCTGTTCGGTTTGCGAATCATCCTTTTTATCGTCCGTGTCGGTTGGCTCGTCGGCGCCGCCCGCAGACTCAAGCTCTATGTCGTCGGACTCGGGCGCCTCGCCGGATTCGCGCTCGCTCACCTCTTCCGGCTTCTGAGCTTCACGGCGCTCGGCAGGCGCATCCTCGTCGACGTTCGACGGCCATGCTGAATGATCGTCCCTCTCGAACAGGGCAACCCAATCGTTGAGCGTCGAGCGGCCCATCCCGAGGTACTGCTGCCCAGAAGGCGTGAGAACCATGCCCTTCACCAGCGCATATACCTTATTGGGAAGAAGGCTTCCCGTAAGCATCTTTATCCTGTCGAGCGCTTCGGTCCGCTCAGCGTCCTGTGGGGAGGAGAATCGCCCCGCGCACATATCGAGCACCACGCTCTCGGCGATGATATCGCACGTCAGATTCCATGCCTGCCGATTCCGGTGGTCCTTATCGAACGGGTGGCGGAAGATGCAGTGCATCACCATATGCAGATAGTCGCGGATGAGTTCGTCGAAGTCCTCCTCGAAGCGCGCGATCACGCGCGGCGGGTCGAAGGCCACACGGCGCGCATCCGTGGTCAGCGGATACCGCGCCCCCGCCCGAATCGGCAAGTTCTCCATGCGCCAAAGGGCCATGTCCAGGAAGCGGAACTTCAGCATGAGCTGGACGCGGCATTCGTCGAGAATGTCCCGGGCGAGCTCGTCCTCGCGAGCGCGACGCGCAAGCTTCGCGTCAGCTATCGTCTCCTGCGCCGACATGCCGCCCCCCTATAAATCGAAGTCCATCAACTGGCTGCCGAAGAATCGGCGCTTCACTTCAAGAAGGTATCCCGTCATCGCGGCATCCTGCACATCGCCCGCGCGCTCTACCACGATATCGATATTATCTTTTGTGAGATAGCCCAAATCAAGCATGTCATCCACGACCTGCCGATCATCATGACGCGCCGCCTGCACGATGATATCGACGAGGTTGCTCCTCATCACGCGATCGCACATGCTCTTGTTTGAAGGCGTCATGAGAACAGGGTCTTTCAGCCGCGCGATGATCATCTTGCTCTGGTCGTATATGCCGATGCCACCGTCCACCATCGCGTCATAGCTCGAGCCGCTCACAATCGACCCGTCGTAATGGTCGAGAATCGCCTCAACGCTCACATGGTCGGGGACGCTGAATGCAAGCTCGATCTGCTTGACGCTTCGGTCGATTTCGGGAAAGCGCACGTCAAAGCTGGTGTGACCCTCAATCGGCTCTTCAAGGTCGATATGGATCAGCTCGATAAAGCACTGGAAGGCAAGGCCGCGCATTCCCACCAGCTTGATTCGATTGGAAAGGTAGAGCTCGCGAATGCTCCTGTCACCATTGAAAGCGTACGGCGCAATGGCGACGACCTCCTCGGGGATTCTCACGCATTCCCGAGAGTCGGTGTTCACCACGACACGGGCCTGGCCGCTACTCCATTTCTCGAGCAGCATGCCATTTTTTTCCTCATAGCGCGCATTGCCTTGCGCCACCGTAACCTCGCGAAGTGTCGGCCGGCGCTTTCCATTGTGGGCGTTGTAGGTGACAAGCGCGTTCTCCCCGATCTTCTCGAGCGATGCGGGGATATGCAGCGATTCGAGAGCCGTATCCATAAGCGCCTCAGCGCCCATTTCGGCAACGCCCTCCGGGATAACAATGCGCCGCAGCGCTCGGCAGCCCTTGCATGCAGCGGCACCGATAATGCGAACGCCTTCGGGCAGCACCTCTTCTTCGAGCGCCGCATGGTTGAGCAGCGCCCCCGGGGCCACCTCCGTCGTCCCTTCCGCTGCCTCGAATCGCTTCGCCTCGCCATCGAACAGGCACAGCAGCTTCATGCCGTCGCCCTGAAGCTCATAGAGGGCGCCAAATTCGTCGAGCATGAGCCGCTCCGAACCGGGCTCCATCGTAAACGTTGCACCCTCGCCCGCGTAAACCAGCTTTGTTCGTGCAGCAACAGGGTATCCGATTTCGACAATGCTGTTCGGAATCCTTAAGGTTGATATACTTGAATTGCTGAACGCATCCGCCCCGATGACCTGCAGCTTCTCGTTGAGCGAGACACTCTCAAGGAAGGCACAGGCGAAGAACGCGCGCTCCCCGATTTCCCTTAAGGCAGAAGGAGCCTGGAAGGTCCGCACCCCAGTACGAGCGAAAGCGTAGGGGCCTATTTCCTCGACGCTGCTCGGCAGGTCGACCTGCGCTAGCTCGTCAAAGGAGCTGAACGCTTTCCGCGCAATCGTCGTGCACGAAGGCGCGACGGCGTACGATGGCAAGGGGCACGCAAGCGCTACGAGCGTTTTGGCGTCTTTTGAGTAGATTGCAACGCCGTCGGTCTGCAACCAGGGATTTTCAGGATCGATCGATATTCCAATCAGCCTGCTCTTCTGGAACGTTCCCGGTTCAACGCGAGAAAGCGCCGCACCGAACTCGACGTACTCGAGATGGGGAATGTCGAACAAGCTCGGTCCAACCTCTTCCAAAAGCCCCGGCATGCGCAACCTCGAAAGCGAAGGGCATCCACGAAACCAGTCAGACTCGAAAGTGGCAAGGTTGCATGGCAGCACAACGCATTCCAAACGCTTGCAGAAGCGGAAAGCGCAGCCCCCGATAAACCTCACTTCCTCCGGTACGACGATCGACGTCACGTCTTCTAAGCTCGAGCAGGCATCGGGCGCCAGCGAGCGAACCGGCAAACCCTCGATCGCATCGGGAATCACAAGCTCGCCTACAGCAGGCGAACAGCGCTCAATACGAATCGAAGATTCCGACAGCACGACGTATTCCCAATCGGTTCCAGCTTCATCAGCGAAATGAAGAAGCTCAGAAGTACATGCATCCTGAATCGCCTGCGCTCGCAGAGCAGCCTCGCGGCGCTCACGAATTCGCGCTTCGGTCGAAAGGACCTGCTCCCTTGTCGCCTTTCCGTCATTGAGCGGCATAGGGGTAAAGCCTCCAAAGCTCACATCGAGCTTGCTAACATCGAGCGACTTGTTACGATTCACCTGAGCTTTCGCATAGGCGATATAAGGAATCCCTAAAAGACCATCTGCCATTCCCGCACCTCAAAGCAACTATCAACTAACGAACGCAATGCGCCACAAGGGGCAATCCAAAACCCCGTCCAATCCCATTGCATTCCCCAGAATAGACAAAACGGCCCGACGCGAGGGTGTCGGGCCGTTTTCGAAAAATGCGATTACTTGCGGGGAACGCCAGCAGGGTCGACCGGGCGACGAGAGGAAATCTCATCGCCAAACGTGATGCAATAGCGCATACCCTTGAGGGTTACGTACAAGCAAGCAATCTCGTGCTTCCCGCCCTTGTTGAAGACCTCGTAGGTTAGCATCTCGCGATCGATCATCGGCTGATAGATTTCACTGTCGACAACCTTCTCAAGCAACATATTCGTCGCCTCGCGGCCAAGCTCGTCCTGCTTCAAAGCAATGTTGTACAGAATATCTTCTTGAGCTTCCGTAAGACGCCCGAGCTCTTCAACTTCAGCGCGAATTTCCTCTTCATTCGTCATAGCCATATCGAAAGCAATCCTCCTTGAGTAGGTAGCGCGAAAACGCATAACTCTGCTGATGGATGTATCTTAGCATTGGAAAATCGCCATTTGAGCAGGTCGAAGCTAGTGGAACAGTATGGCTGAAATCGTTTCATCCGCATTTTCGGGACAAAAAAAGAACCCCTTCTTGCGAAGAGGTTCTTAAGTGAGCTTAAATCAGGCCCCTAGAAAAACATCCCCTGGAGGGAACTAGATGCCGTTGTAGCCCTTCGAAGGATCGGAGTCGCCAACGCCATTAGCGGTGTCGCCAGCTTCATTGCCGGTACGCTTCGTAGAGGTGTATCCACCCCAAGCGCGAGCAATGAACTTGTCCTTCACGAAGAAGATCTGAGCCTTCATGAGGTCAGCCTGAGCAATGCCATGATCGGCGAGGACTTCGTCCTTGCTCTTGCCAGCCTCGAGGCCTGCGTTCAGCTCAGCAGCTGCAGCAGCAGCGTCGAGCTCAAAAAATTCATCGCGGGTCATGTTATCCCTCCTTATTGGTCTATCACACGATGCCATGGTCGCCAGTCGCCTAGCGACCACGGACATCTTAACACACTAAAGAGTTACAGCTGGAAGAGAACCATCGGACGATCGAACTCTGCCATCTTAGCGACCATCTCTTCGACGGTACCGTAGTACATCGAAGCGGACTCGTCGACCTGGACAGCGAGCGGACGCTGGCCAGCCTTGTCGCCATTGGTTCCCCAATGCTCGGAGAAGATGGACGTCGGGCAAGGAATGTAGAACCACTCCCAAGCGTCGCCGTCATTACCTTCGCCCTTCTTGAAGGGACCAACCTGAACTTCCTTGATACCGAACTGTTCGAGAGGAAGGCCAAGCTCTTCTTTGCAGCCGATCTCGGCGGCATGGTTACCGGAGTAGTACGTGTAGTCTACGAGCAGTGCGTACTTCTGATCTGCCATTTATGCCACTTCCTTTCTTAGTCGTCGGAGTTCAGGCTATGGACGCGGCGGATGTTGCACATAACACCCTTGTACGGAGCGCCAAAGCCAAGCTTACCAATGTTCTGATGCGGCACGAGGCTGTTGAAGTTGGACTTCCAAACGCCGAACAGGTTGGGCTCTTCGCCGTCCTGCTCAGGGAACCACCAGCCGTGAGCGCAGTTGAGGATACCAGGCTTCATGACCGGCGTGATCTCAGCCTTGAAGCGAGCCTCGCCGAACATGTTGTAGACCTCGATCCAGTCACCGTCGGTCACATCGTACTCTGCAGCGGTCTCAGGATTGATCTGGCACCACGGCCACGGATCGATCTGGCGCAGGGACGGAACCTGACGATGCTCAGAATGGAAGGAGCTGTAGCGACGAGAACCAGAGGTGGTGATCAGAGGATACTGACCAGCCAAGTCGGGCTTGCTGATCGGGCTGTAGTTCGGCTCCTCGTAGTACGGCAGCGGATCCTCGCCCCAGGATTCGTAAAGAATCGAGTAGGCTTCGATCTGACCGGTAATGGTGTTGAAGCCGGGAGCGCCGTCGAAGCGGAGCATGCCCTTCGCGTACTTCTCGTACTCGAAGCCATGAGCGCCAGGCTGATAAAGGCCGAGCTCCTGGAAGGTCTTCCAGTCGAAGCCGAGCTCCTTGAGCTGATCGCTGAAGAAGTCTTCGACTGCCTGCTGCAGCGCAGGAAGGTCAAGCGACTTGCCGTCTGCAGGCTTGTACCACGGCCACCACTCGGGGTTGAGGCGCTGACCGAACATGAGGCAGATCTCGATGTCGGACTTGCACTCGCCAACCGTGAGAGCCTTGTTCATGGGGCCCATGAACACGGTGTTGCGGCCATAGTGGGTGAGGACGATGCCATCATGCTCAGCCCAGGTGGACATGGGCAGGAAGTAGTCACCGAGAGCCATGGAAGTCGGCGTCTGGGTGAGGTCCTGGATGACGACGAACTCGAGCTTCTGGAGAGCCTTGTGCCAACGCTTCGGCTGAGCGGAGCAGGTCGGCGTCAGGAAGTTGGAGCTGTTGAACCAGCCCATCTTCAGAGCGTACGGCTGATCCGTCTCCATGGTGTTCAGGGTCTCGTCAGGCTGGGTGGTAGCCATGCCGGTGGACAGGCCAGGCCACTGCGCAGCACCGATACGCTTCGACCAAACTTCGTCGGTCATAGCGCCGCGCTGCTCCATGCGCCACTTGCCGAGAAGTGCCGACGGAGGACCAAGGGTAAGTCCACCAGGACGGTCGATAGAACCGCACATAGCAGCCAGGATGATGAAGGACTGGGACAGCTGAACGCCGTTCTTGTTCTGGTCAAATGCCAGACCCCAAGCCCAACCGATAGGACGCTCGGTGCCGATGATGTGGGCGACGCGCTTGATTTCCTCAGCGTCGACCGTGGTGATCTCGGCGACCTTGTCCACAGGATACTCAGCGGCACGAGCCTTCAGCTCGTCAACGCCGTAGATCCAGTTCTCGACGAACTCATGATCGTACTCATCGTTCTCGAAGAGGAGGTTGATGAGGCCGAGTGCAAGAGCCGTGTCGGTCTGCGGGCGAACCTGCAGGTTGATGTTGCCATCATGAGCGCCGACCCAGGTGATGCGAGGGTCGATGGAGATGATGTGCGTGCCAAGCTTCATCATGTCGACGAGGCAGTGGCCGAAGAAACCGTCGCCGTTGGAGGGCAGCGGCTCCTTGCCCCAAACCACAACCCACTTGGACAGCGTGTAACGCGGGTCATGATAAGAACCGGGCAGGTGACCAGCGTAGTCGAGCTCAGGATAGCCTGCGCCGAGCACGTAGTCAGAGATGGAGCAACGAGGACCATAGCAGGACCAGCCAGACTGCGTGTAGCAGCAGTTGGGGGACTGCAGAACGGAGAACGTCAGCGCGTAGTAGTAGATGCAAGCCTCACGACCGGTACCACCGAAGCAAACGATGGACTCGGGGCCGTAGGTGTTCTGGAAGTAACGGACCTTCTCGCAGATCGTGTCCATTGCCTCGTCCCAAGTGGTGCGCTCCCACTTGTCCTTGCCGCGATCTTCGAACGCACGCTTCATCGGGTAGATGACGCGATTCGGAGAATGGGTGTACTCACGAAGAGCAAGGTTCATGGCGTTAACACGACCAGTGGTGATCGGGTTATCGTCGTCGCCTTCGATACGGATGAGCTGATCGCCCTTCGTAACGACCTTGACACCGTATCCAACCGGGTGAGATCCCGGAGGAGACCAAGTGTTGCTACGAGTGACTACGGTACCGTCTTCAAGCTCGGTACGCCACTGCTTACCATATGCCATAGTCTTCTTCCTTCCTTTTCCCTCGCCAATTTCTTTCTCCACATTTACCGAGCGGGGTCGCTTGGAAGCCGCTGTCTTGCTTCCTTGCGTCACCGCCTCAAGGCACGTTTCATATTAGAGACATTACGGGGCATGGAATCGAATCAGCGGGTTGTTTTTGAGTAGTTCAACCTCATCCTATTAGGTTGATTTTCTCAATCCAACCCGCTATTTCCCCTGGTCATGAAAAATTCCGCGAACGGCATGTCCATTTTTCAACTTTTTAGCGTTTCGCTTCGCTCCCCTGAAATCGGGTAGGAAAAGGCGCGGAATCACACGCTGCATGACACCATCCATTGGTACAATAAGAAGCGGTATTCATGCTGTCTGATACCAATTACGTATGAAGATATCCACGTCACGTCCCGGGCCTGATTCACGGCCCGGTTTTTTGGGGAGGAACGCACTATGGCCACTCAGCAATTCACCCTTACTTCTTACGATCCCGTCTATGCGATCGCCGAGGAAGTCCGCATTCCCGAAGACACGATTCGCGAGACCGCTGTCCGCTGGCTTGAGATCAACATCTGCAAGGAAGGCGAGAAGGCGAAGCTGACCGACGGCTGGGTCAACGCCCACTGCGATGATTTCAAGTCGGTCGACGAGCTTTTGATTTTCATCCGTTACAACATGTATCGCGACAATCGCGAGGTTCAGGAACTTGCCGACCAGGACGCTATCTGCAAGGAACTCTCCAAGCGCCTCGTGGAGGAGCTTCCCGCCGACCTCGTGGAGAATTCCCTCTATGCGTCAACGATGCGTATGGAAGAGATGATCAGCCGTCAAGGCATGACGAAGGAAGAGTTCTGCGAGCAGCGCGGCATTACGCCCGAGCAGCTCGACGCCGACGTTCGCGAGCGCACCATCCAGAGCCTGAAGGAGGATTCCGCTCTGGCCGCATACGCCGACCATGCCAACTACACGCTCGAGGCTGAAGACTTCTACGCCATCATTCCGGGCGACTCCATCCAGGACAAGGCTTACAAGCGCCGTCAGATCGAGCTCGACGGACGTCTTCCGCAAATGGAAGAATACGCCCGCAAGACCAAGGCGTTGAAGGAGATTATGGAGAACGCCATGATCAAGCGCAAGGCAACCGACACCGAGTGGCTGCGCTACGGCGACACGAGCAAGGACGTGCTGAACGCGAACAAGCAGTTCCCCGAGAACTTCGTCACGCTGTAAGCGCTGTAAGCGCCCTACAACACCTAACACGCGAAAGCCGCTGCAAAGCTGCAGCGGCTTTTCTTTCGCCTGAGCGAGGCTCTCTTCTGCTCTCCCAGGACGCAAGGAGGCCCCCGCATCTGCGAGGGCCTTTTGTTTCACTTGAAATGGAAGTGCGGCTTTGGCTATGCGCTATCGGTAGGATTCGCCCTGGTCGCCGCCGAGGAGCTTCGACTGCTCCTTCATGTGCTGGCGCTTCTCGTGCTCCGAGATGAAGTTCTCAGGTGCCGCCTCGACGCTCTTGATCTCTACCTCGAAGGTGAGGTCCTTACCTGCGAGCGGGTGGTTCAAGTCGAACTTGGCGTTGCCGCCCTCGATCTCGATGACGGTGCCGAGCGTCGGCTCGCCCTCGTCGTTGGCCATCCACAAGCGAGAGCCCACTTTGATGTCGCGCTTGGGAATCTGGTGCGTCGGTATGACAACGACGTAGTCATCGAGGTATTCGCCATATGCCTCGTACTGGCCGACGGTGAACGTCTTCTTCTCGCCTTCGACGCCTTCCATGGCGAGGATTTCCTTCTCGAAACCGTCAATCGCCATGTCCATTCCCGTTTGGAAAACCATGGGGTTCTCCTCGGTCGCATAACCGAAAACAGTGCCATCCTCCAACGTGCCCTTGTAGACGAGCGTTACGGTAGATCCAAGATCCATGTTTATCTCCCTTTTCCGGCGCCCGGCCAAGGTGCCGCAGCGCGTTTGAGCGTTCCTATGCTGATTTAAGCCTCTTCGTCAACCACAGTCACTTCTGCAGTCTGCACAAGCCAGCGAGAGGCCTTCGAATGGCGGCAGACTTTGCGAAGCTCGGCCATGCGATTCGCCTTTTCCCACTTCTCGCGCGTTGCGATGGCGTCGTCTTCCTGGGCAAGCTCTTTCTCAATATCTTCCTCGGTAACCTCGATGCCCTTCTCGGCAATGAGGGCCTCGAGGGCGCAATCAATACGGGCGCGGCGAATTGCCTCTTGCGTCACGTTCTCCTTGATCTCATCGGCCTTGCCGTTGTTGTTGAGGAGCCATTCCTGCAAAGAGGTGCCCTGCTTCTCGAAGCTCTGCATCATCTCGCGGCCGACGTCCTGGCGGATGAAGTCGACGTAGTATTGAGGAACGTCACCCACAAGGCGATCGGCGAGCGCGTCTACCGCACGCTGCACCATAAGGCCCGGGAGCTCGGCTTCTTTGTGCTGATTGATCTGGTGGCGCATCTGCTTGCGCATATCCTCGGCGTCCATGCAGCCCACCTTGGCCGCGAGCTCGTCGCCGATCTCGGGAACGATCTTGCGGCGGAATTCCTGGATCTCGACGTTAGCGTGCAACTGACCATCGCCGAACTGCGTGTTGCCCTCGTCGTCTTTCGCCTCGAAGTCGAACTCGAGGGTATCGCCGAGCTTGCTGCCGACAAGATGCTCGTCGAAGGACGCGGGCATAGAGCCAGAGCCCAACTCGATCATGCGCGTTGCATAGCGAAGGCCGTTCACGGCATTGCCGTCTTGCGTGACCGTCACAGCCGCCGAGACCACGTCGCCCATTTCCGCAACATGATCGGGATCGTCAATCTTCTCGAAGGAATGGTAGACATCCTGGAGGTGCTTAAGCTGGCGCTCGACTTCCGCGTCGGTCGCCTCGTCGGGCGGCATCTCGATGGAAACGCCGTCGTAGCTCGAAAGCTTCATTTGCGGCACCACGGCGCCAGAGACGGTGAACGTGAACGACTGCCCCTCGACAACGTCGTTATCAACGTTGAAATCCGGCTCCCCTACGAAGATCACGTCCGCGTCGTCGAGCGCCTTGAAAGCCTTTTCGTTGATGAGCATCTCGGCGACGCCGCCCATGGCGTTCTTGTGGCCACCTACGTTCTGCTCGAGAACCGCACGAGGCGCCTTGCCCTTGCGGAACCCAGGAATATCGCGCTGAGCGATTTCAGCGAAGAACTTGTCTGCCGCTTCCTTCACTTCGTCGGCGGACGCAACCAGGGTCAGAACCAATTCCTGCTTGTCCCCATCGTCCTCGCGAACTCTGTCTTTAACCTGCACAGCTCCTCCTTTATGCCGGCAATGATTTCTGCGTTGCTGAATTTACGCTGTTCCTGCAGTTCATTGTACCTTAGAGGACATTTCGGGGAATAAAAAAAAGACTGGTTCAGAAGCTTTCTGGACCAGTCTTTGAAAAATCGTACTACAACTATTACGTTGCGGAACGAGTGGCTTCTTACATGCCAGGAGCCTTGGGGGCACCGGGAGCCGCAGGGGCACCAGGAGCAGCCGGGGCACCGGGAGCACCGGGGGCAGCCGGAGCGCCAGGAGCAGCAGCCGTCAGATCACCTTTGCAGAAGGGGCAGTTCTTGAGAACCATGCCGCCCATAGCCTGGATGGTCTTGCCGCAGTGCGGGCACTTGTTCGGGCCAGCCGATGCGTCTGCAGGACGAAAACACATAACAATCCTCCTTTGTAGCTTCCCGAAGATTCGGCTTCATACCAAAACTTCGGACATCCTTTTTTCAAAACGCCATCCCCGCCGGATTGACGCTTCGATTACCTTCCGCTTTGTCCGAACGTAGCCATCGGCTGCTCTGGACCTTCCCAATCCGTTAATTGAGCAATCGATATCTAAGCTCTGTTATCAAAGCATCTTTAGTTTATAGGTCGAGGCGGGAAATGCATCATCACAATGGGATGTCTTCATATTTTCACCATCATCCTTCGAGGTTGAATTTCCTCGTCTTATCTGGGAAAACGTATAGGACATAATCCACTATATGGGGCATTCCTATGATAAAATCGAGAAGCAAGAATAACGGTAGCTTTTAAAGCTAAATCTATGAGATTGCCGACCCCTAAAGCGGCGAAATCACGTCTTGCACTATACTTTTAGTAACGTTTTCGGCACTACCGAAGGAGCTCTATGCCCAAGTTCAACAAGATGTACTTCCCCGTCGACGCTATCGCGAAACACGAGGATTTCGATGTTTGGTATAGCGACGGAGAACGAGCTTTGCGCTTCGAGGGCCCTTGGGAGAAAGAGTCCGACCGCATCGCGATGATCGGGCGCATGGGCGGCCAAATCGGCCAAATCAGACCCGACAACAAGGCACTCAACTATTATCTGCGCCACGATCGCTTCGAATACGAGTTCCAAACCCGCGTCATCAAGGAGCACTATTATGTCGAGGGCATGCTGTGGGACATCCACGGCAGCGTGAGCAAACCGCCGGTCGACTTCTTCCAGATCAAAAAGAAGAAAAACGAAGTCCACGTTCGCAAGACGCTGTTCAAGGACCACGGCGAGTGCTTCGAGGTAACCGCTCGCGACACGGCGACGCTGCGTATTGCCGTTGAGGCCACGGTGGCCATGTGCATCAAAGAGGAGTACAAGGGCTTAAGCGACCCTGATGAAGACGAGCGCGGCGGAAAGAAACGCGGCACTTTCGGCAAGTTCTTCGACTTCATCCAGCCCAAGGGCGTTCCCTACGAGAAGCTCTACGATGAGGAGGGCAATCCTCTCGGCTAGCACCCATCCCTTTAGCTGGGCGAACGCCAAACTGCAACCTAAAACTAGAGAAATCGAAGAAGGCCTCGGACATCGCAACCCGAGGCCTTCTTTATATGCTCCAAGCATTTCTTCAGGAGCAGGTGGCACCTGGCAGCAACACTCTAGCGCCCGGAGGCGGTTAATGTCGCCCCTGCCCTGCCCGCACAACAAAAGAACCCCCGCCGAAGCGGGGGTTCTCGATGCAACCGAATGGGTTACTTTTCAAGCTTGCGCTACTTCTCGAAGTAAGCCTTGCGATACGGGGTAGCGAAGATGAAGAAGTAGACGAACGGAAGCAGAACGCCGACTGCCATGAGAGGCAGAGCGATCGGGTTCTTCGACCAACCCTGGACGGCCAGCGGGCACACGATGCAGGTGATGAACAGGAACGCGATCACGACAAGCATGATGATGAAGTTCGTCATGCCGGTGTCGGAAGCATCGGTCTTGCCGTCGCCAGCGAGCTCGTCCATGGACTTGCCGCCGGTTTCCTTAACGAACAGGAGGCAGCAGATGAAGCCGAGAACGAACGGAACGATGAGGACGAGGACAACCATCGACCAGTTCGTGGCGCCTTCGGCGGTCTGGAACATAGCCATACCAGCGATGCCACCGAGGACGATCGAGGAGGCGGAGCCGCCGAAGCGGGCGAACGCCTGGCACCACGAAACGCCGGTGTTGCGGATTGCGGTCGGGTAGGACTCAGGCATCAGCGGCTGAACAGCGGTGATGGCGTAGTTCAGAGCAAAGCCGAAGAGGAGCATGAGGGCGATCGACAGACCGAAGTTGTTCGGGACAACGAACACGGAGCAGATGACGATCGCGACGATGCAGAAGATCCAGGAGAACGCAAGGTTGCGCTTACGGCCGATGCGGTCAGCGACGAAGCCGACGCAGCAGTTGGAGGCGATAGCAGCAACGTTGTTCCAGGTCTGGAGAGCAACAGCCTCAGACGGGGTGTAGCCAATGCCCTTGAACCAGGTGGGCAGCCATGCGTTCATGCCGTACACGCAGAACTGGCCAACGAAGTAACCGGTCCAGATAGCAGCGGTCGGGACGATGAACTTCTTGGAGAACAGGATGTTCGGGGAAGTCTTGGCAGGCTTCGGCGGAACGACGAGAAGCTTCGGGTCGAAGTGGGTCTCTTCCTGGCCAGCGGAGCGCTGAAGATGGTTGAGAGCCTTGCAAGCCTCTTCCATGCGACCAGCGTTGGCGTACCAGTGCGGAGTCTCATGCATGAAGAAGTGAAGCACGATTCCGTAGATGATGGGCAGAGCGCCGATCAGGTAGCAGAGGCGCCAGTTGGCGTACATGGTAGCGGAGGAACCGTCAGCGTTGAGATAGGTGACCTCATTGGTGAAGCCGCCAAGGATCGGGGTTGCAGTGTTGCAGATCGGGTTGCCGATAACGCCAGCGAGAACCCAGCCAGCAACCATGCCCGCCATGCCGATCGTCACGAAGACGCCGCGCTGCTTGGACGGAATCGTCTCAGAGAACACGGTGGTGACGATGGGGATGCAGGAGCCGACGCCGAAGCCGGCGATCAGGCGGAATGCTGCGAAGAACACGAGGTCGTTCGCGAAAGCCTGGGGCAAGGTGAACAGACCATAGAAGATAACAGCGATGGTCAGCATCTTCTTACGGCCGATCTTGTCGGACATGATGCCGCCGACTGCGCCGCCGAGAACCATGCCGAGCAGGCCCCACGTGGTGAGCGAGCCCATGAGAGCACCCGGGTTCGGGTTGTCGGGCCAGAACGTATGTGCAACGAACAGGTTGGTGGTGTTAACGACCATGAAGTCGTAACCATCGAAAATCATAGCGAAGATCATGAGGAAGAACATAAGCCACGTGTGGCCGTTAACTCCCAAATGGTCTACAACCTCTGAAACGGTGAATTCCTTACCGTTCATTAGTCCCTCCTTTAAGTGAGAAGCTTGAGTATCCCGACTCAAGCGGAGCGGCTTTGCCTATATCCCTTAGGCGGACCGCCATGCAATTACTCCCCATTTGCACTAACGGCAAGAACATGGTGCGAAGGACATGCCCCAGAATTCAGATTCCGCAACTACGGGTAGTGACTCTTCAATACCGGCCATTGCAGAAGCTTCGGCGCCCTCTCGCATCCACTGCGAGAAACCGTGCGTGCGCATCCCCCTTTCAGACTTCTCTTCCAAATTGCCAATCTATCCCCTGCGGCCAGCGGTACAAAAACGCCGGCGAACAGACAAACGGTACTTTACGTAAGGCAAACGGTATGAGCGTCAAACCATGAGGTTATTTTTGCTCATATCGTATCAACCTCACGGGTTGATATTTCAACATCCACGCGTAAATCTGTCCACTTTTACCCTCATCAAATCGCAATTGCCCGTCCCTTCCCCAAAATGGGCACTGTGTTGTTTTTGCTGCATTCTGCGCACGAAATTGAGCAAAGATTGCGCGCATTCGATAGCATTACCTAGCTTCAGTAGGGTAATATAGCTGCATACGCAGTATCGAACGCTTAGGTTGAGATTTACCGCGCAAAAGAAGATAATCACGAAGCTCGCAAACGCATCATTTAGGGGAACAAACATATGGCTTCGACTTTTCCGCATGTCACTATTACGGTCGCAGGCAAGGAAAACGGCTCTGACGCCTCAGGTGAACTTAATACGCTTTCACTCGGGTACGGCTTCCATCAAGCATGGATTTACTCTGCCATGTTCAGCGCTGGCGTGTTCTTTGGGACCGACAAACCCTTCACCATGCTTTTCGACGGAGCATATTCCTGCTCGCTCATCGTTCTCGTAATCTCGATGATTTTCTTCGGCATCGCACTTCTTGCCCTTGGCGTTACCAATCAGATGTTCTTGCGCTTCTACGTGTCGAAACGAGCGCTCGGGCTTTCTGCGTCGCTCACCTGTTTGGGCACCTACGCCTCGTTCCTCATTCCTGTCGGCGGCCCCCTCGGCACCTTCGCCTTGCTCTTCGCGGGCTTGGCAACGGGCATCGGGTCGAGTCTTATGGTCGTGCTGTGGGGCACGGCGTTCGCGCGCTATGAGTTCAGCACTATCATCCTGAACACGGCGGTTTCAGTCGCCATCGGCATCGGCCTCTACATGGTTCTCACTCACTTGGTGCCGCCCTTCTGCTCGGGCGTCATCACCGGCATCTTCCCCATTGCCGAAGTCTTCATCCTCTGGCGCCTGACGCCGATTCCCTACTATCGTCGTCGCGAGATTCCGATTTTCCATCCGTTGACGGTCAAGCCCGCGCAGTTCCTTGTCCGCATGCTTATCCCGACAGCGATCTTCGGTTTCGCGCTCGGCGTCCTGCGCACCGTTGCGAGCAACATCGTGCTCCCTGCCGCCGACTTAACGATGCTCCTCGTCATGGGCGCCGCAGCCTGTTTGGGCATGTTCATCACCATCGCAACGATTTTCATTTCGAAGAACGAGGGGCATTGGGACCTCATCTTCCGAACGCTTTTGCCGTTCATCGCCCTCGCAGCGATTTCCCTGCCGTTCCTCAACTCCCCGAGCTCGCTTCTCGCGTGCCTCGCGCTCATCGTGGGATACATGTGTTTTGAAGCGCTCATGTGGATATTCTTCGCCGATCTGGCGCAGGAGTTCCGCCTTTCGCCCATTTTCGTATTCGGCACGGGACGAGGCACGCTTGCGCTTGCCTCTCTTTTCGGGACACTCTTCGCCATGACACCGATCAGCGACGCCAGCTCCATGATCACGGGAGCCGATTACGGCTCTGGGGCTCTACTCGTTCTGTTTGCGCTCATCCTCGGATACGTGCTGTCCCCTCGCCAGCGCGAAGTGAAGGCGATTGTCGCCGCCCCAACTGAAGGAGTAAACGTGGATCAGGGAACGGAAGCCCTGAAAAAGCACATCGCTGCGCTGGACGAGAAAGATGCCACTGCAGAGAAGGCGCCCGCTCCCGAATCCGAAGAACCTCAGGAGACGCCGCAGGATGCCGAGGAGGGTCGCCGCGCGAAGGGGCGCTTCCATGCCCAATGCGAGGCAATTGCCGACCGTTATCTTCTCTCGCGGCGCGAGACCGAGGTTATGTTCCTTCTTGCGAAGGGTCATAACGCGGCGTTCATTCAAGACCAGCTCTGCATCTCTAAGAGCACGGCGAAGACGCACATCAACCACATCTATCGCAAGCTCGATATCCACACGCAGCAGGAGCTTCTCAGCATGGTCGAGGCCGCCAAGCGCGAGGCATACGACTCGGAGAACAATCCTCCGCGCCGCTAGCGCATAAGTTGGCGCTCGAAAGATGACGACAGAGGAGCCCACCAAAACGTATCGCTTCGGGATCGACGCAGGGTCGAAGACCGTGAAAGTGGCGATCGTCGGCGAGGACGGCACCGTGGTGAACTCGATTTACCGCCGCCATCTCTCGAACATCCGCGAGACGCTTGTCGATATTCTGCACAACCTGGTCTGGCGTTACGGCGACCTTCCCGGCAAGGCAACCGTCACCGGCTCGGCGGGCATCGCACTCGCCGAGATGCTCAAGCTCCCATTCGTGCAGGAAGTCCTGGCAACCGAGCGCGCTGTGAGGGAACTCTGCCCCGATGCTGACGCCGTCATCGAGCTTGGCGGTGAGGACGCGAAGGTGATGTATCTCTCGGGTGCCCCCGAACAGCGAATGAATGCGACCTGCGCCGGCGGAACGGGCGGGTTCATCGACTCGATTGCCTTCATGCTCGGCGTGCGCACAAGCGATATGAGCCGACTTGCGGGCGGCGCGTCGCGCGTCTACCCCATCGCGTCGCGATGCGCCGTGTTCGCGCAAACCGACGTGCGACCCCTTTTGAACGCCGGCGCCAAGAAGAGCGACATCGCGGCAAGCGCCCTTGAGGCCGTCGTACGCCAAACGATCACCGGGCTCGCGTGCGGGCGGCCCATCAAAGGGAAGGTCATCTTCCTCGGGGGACCACTGGAATTCATTCCCGACCTGGTCAGGCGCTTCCAAATCGGCCTTGGGCTGAAACGCGGAGAGGGCATTAGGCCGCGCTGGGCCCACATCTTCACCGCCCATGGCGCCGCGCTGTATGCAGGGGAGCTGCCAGAAAGCAAGCCCACATCGCTTGGGCAACTCGAAGAGCGCATACGACAAGCGGATGCGCCGGAAGATGACTTAACGCGGCTTGAGCCCCTGTTCGCAACCGACGAGGAGCGCGAGGCGTTCAAGAAGCGCCATGCACGGGTTGATTTCCCTCGAAAGAGGCTCTTCGATTGCAAGGGTCCGCTTTACTTAGGGATAGACGCGGGTTCGACCACAGTGAAGATGGCCGTTATCGATGATGCGGGCAACCTCGTTTATTCCTGCTATACGCCGGTGCAGGGCGATGCGCTTGACACCGCAACCGAGGAGCTGCTCGATTTCGACAGATCGCTCCCCCACGTCTACGGCACGGACGAAACGACCGCCTGGGTTGCACATGCCACGGCGACGGGATATGGTGAGGACCTGCTGCGTGCGGCGCTCGGTATTGATTCAGGCATCGTGGAGACGACGGCGCACGCCCGCGCGGCAATGGAGCTCGTGCCCGACGCGACGTTCGTGCTCGACATCGGCGGACAGGACATGAAGGCGCTCTGGATCAAGAACGGCATGGTGTCGAACGCCATCCTCAACGAAGCATGCTCGAGCGGCTGCGGATCGTTCATCGAGGGGACCGCACATTCGCTGCGCCTGAACCCCCATGCATTCAACGACGCCGCACTTACCTCGGAGCATCCTGTTGACCTGGGGACGAAATGCACGGTGTTCATGTCGTCCCGCGTCAAACATGCCCAGAAGATCGGGGCGAGCGTCAACGATTTGGCGGCAGGTATCGCATACTCGGTGGTGAAGAACGCCCTGTTCCGCATCATCGGCGCCGAGAGGATCGACTCGCTGGGGCCTAAGATGGTCGTGCAGGGCGGGGCATTCAAGTCCGATGCCGTGCTGCGCGCGTTCGAGAAGATTTGCAGTGTGGAGGTCATCCGCCCCGAATCCGCCCATCTTATGGGGGCGATCGGCGCCGCGCTGATCGCACGCGAGCGAGCTCATAATGCGATGGAGAAAGCCGACGACAGCTTGGACGCAGCGCCGCGAAGCACGATGATTTCCGCGCGCGAGCTTGAGTCGCTGTCCGTCGAGCGCTTCTCGTCCCGATGCCCGGGGTGCTTGAACGCATGCCTTCTCGCCATTGCCGATTTTGGGAATGGTAGGCGTTTTATCAGCGGAAACAAATGCAGTAACGCGAATGACTTCGAGTTTTCGCGCAACGGGGATCAAAAAGCCCGAGCCGAGGGAACAAACGCGGTCGAAGGACATGGGCGGCACTCCCGCCCCCGCCAGGTCCCGAACGCGATCGCCGTCGAGCAGCATCTGCTGCAGTCGGTTGGGAGCGTAGCGCAAGGCGGCGCCCGCGGGACGCGCGCGATCGGCATCATGAACTGCTTCGAAACCTACGAATATACGCCGTTTTGGCGGACGTTGTTCGCAGAGCTTGGTTTCAGCGTCATTATGCCCGACGATGCTCGTGGAGCCTCGCCCGAACAGGCGGCGCTCGCAACCGTCCCCGCCGAAGGTGCATGTTTCCCCGCAAAGATAGCGCATATGAGAGCTTTTGACCTGATGAACGCAGGTGCGGACACCATTTTCATGCCCCGTTTCAACCGTATCGGGCGTTGTGCGGTGTCGTGCGAATACGCCGATGCGCTCGCAGATGCCGTGCCCGCGTTTGAGCAAGGGAAAGTGCGGCTTTCGCGACCCCACCTCTCATCATTCAAGGTGGCGCGCATTGCAAAGGACGAGGACGACCTCTCGACGCTCTTTTCCGAGGTGGGAAGCTTCTGCCCTGACGGCGCGCCGCTTTCCCGCGAAGAATTCGACCGCGCCCTCGAAAAGGCGCTCGCGTCGCAAAGGGAATTCTTCGATGCGATCGCCCGGGCGAACGGGAAAGTGATCGACTGGCTTGCCGAGGACGCACAGCGGCACGCTATCGTGGTTGCCGGGCGCCCCTATCACACCGACCCTCGCCTTATGAGGGGAATCGACACGATGCTTACGAAGTTGGGGTTCGCCATCTTGTGCCCCACAAGCTCAGACACGTGGGCGACGCGTCGACCGCACGATCCGAATTGCCCGCCATGGAAACCGGGCAAGCACCTTGCACGCCTCGCTCGCTTCGCTGCCGAGAATCCGCAGGTCAATCTTGTGTGCCTGCAATCGTTCGGCTGCGGCTACGACGCGCTGAGCCTCGAAGACGCGCGCGACATCCTCGAAGCGGCAGGCAAACCCTTCACCGCGCTGAAAATCGACGACCTTTCGGACAAGGCGCACCTCAATATCCGACTTCGCACACTGGCCGAGGGAATCGAGTCGATGAGCCGCCGCGGAGGAAGCGCGCAAAGATCGCTCACCGAGAGCCCGAAAAAGCGCGAATGCGCAATTGGCGGCCCAGCTGCCAGTATCTTGGCCGCAACATCGCATGTCGAGAAGGGGCGCGCCGCAGTCGAAGGCTTCGCAGGCAACGCAGAGGTCCCCGAAGTTTCGGGCCGTGAGATCGAGCGTATTCCGAACGTCATGAGCGAGGGTATATCCGCCGTCGATGCACAGGTGGCGCAACGCCAAGTACCAGGCGACGTCTGCTTTACCGCAGCGGCTCTCATCGCACGCACTCTGCGAATAGTTGAGGAGAATCCCCAGTTCAAAGCATTGCGAATCCCGCTGGTCTGTAACCGCTGCCTGCTCGACGGGCTCGCCCATACCGTTTGGCGGCTCAACGGCAGTTGCCCAGAGATCATATGGGAAGAACGCTGGCCGCAACCCATCGAAAAACCCGCCACGCCCAAGGAAAAAGACGCCAGGCGAGTTCTCGTCGGCATTGTCGGCAATCCGCTTCTCTGCTTCGACGCCTTCATGAACGATTCCATCTTGAAGCTACTGGAACGCCTGGGGTGCGACGTTGCGATGCCCGACCCCGACAAGCTCTTCTGCGAGGACGTCCGCTATCTCGACCAGCTGGACGAGTTCTCACGCAAAGGGGTCGATTGCGTAATCTACCTGCAGAGCTTCGGCTGCATGAAAGCGCATGTGCACGCCCGCGGCTTCGCCCACGAATACGCGCAGCGCTACCCCGATATGCCAATCACCATCATCGACTATGACCCCGAATCATCGGCGCTGAACAGGGAGAACCGCATCCGTCTCGCCGTGGAGGCCGCCCAGCGGGCGAAGAAGGAAAGATAGGCACCAACATAACAATGCCGCGCCTGGCAAACCCGAGCCCGCCGCAAGCACCCGGCAAATTGCGCACGCGAGGTACGCAGGGAGCTTATGGTGGGAAGGCGGGCGCCGAGCGCGGCCTTGAAAGCGGCCCGCTTTACGAGCCGCCCATCCGAATAACTAGTTGACGCAGTGAACCTTCTTGCCCGTTTCCAGGTAGTCCATGACCTCGCGCACGGCCATTTCCGCGCAGTTTTCCTCAGCCTCTGCGGTCGATGCGCCCAGGTGAGGAAGGACAAGCGCGCCCTCCATCGTCATAACCTCGGGCGTTGCGAAGTCCGTCACGTAACGGCGAACCTTGCCCGACTCAAGCCCCGCGCGCATAGCATCATTGTCGATCAGAGTGTCGCGCGAGAAGTTCAGAAACGCCGCGCCCTCCTTCATGGCCGCAATTTCGTCCGCACCGATCATACCCTTTGTCTTCGGCGTCGCCGGGACATGAATCGTGATGTAATCGCAGCTCGCGCACAGGTCGAGCAAATCATCGGTGAAACGAAGGTTCGGGGAGATGGTGGCTGCTCTCTCGGCATCGAGGAACGGATCGTAGCCGACCGTCTTCATCCCCAGCGCCTCAGCTGCGGGGATGACGAGGCGCCCGATGGCGCCAAGACCGATCACCCCGAGCGTCTTTCCCATGATCTCGGTACCGGCGAACTGCTTCTTCGCCTTCTCGGCGCTCTTCGCGATGTTCTCGTCGTCCGCGTTGTGGCGGCACCACGCGGCGCCTCCCACGACATCGCGCGCAGCCATGAACAGGGCACACAGCACGAGCTCCTTCACCGCGTTCGCGTTCGCGCCTGGCGTATTGAACACGGGAATCCCGCGCTCGGCAAGCGCGTCGAGCGGGATGTTGTTCACGCCCGCGCCCGCGCGCGCAACCGCCTTCAAGTTGTCGGAGAATTCCATCTCGTGCATGTTCGCACTGCGCACGAGGATGACGTCGGCCTCCGACACGTCGTCGGTCAGCTCATAGTCGGACGACAGGAGCGCCAGCCCTTTTTGCGAGATGTTGTTCAAGCAGTGCACTTTGTACATGGAATCCCCTTTCTATTGGTAGGTTTACCGCACAGGATAACGCGGCGGCGGCACAATGCACGGGGAAAATACTGTAGGCGGCTAAAGTGGCGCCTATTAAGACGCGCTGGCCGCCGAAAGCGGGAAATGAGCAGTTGGCGGTGGTAGTGGGCGAAAACCCCGGCGCCAGCAGCCGCGAGCGGCTTGGGATCGCATGGGCGAGGGGTCTGGCGCCTGCGGGCCCGCAGCTGCGATCACACTAGAAGCTGATGCCGACCGTCATATGCATCATATAGAACGAGAAACGCATCACGAAGATGCCCGCGAGCACAAGCAGGGCCGCAACCGAGGCGCGCAAAACCGAGATGGTCATCTCGTCGGGAGACGCCTTCCCCTCCTGCGACACAGAGGGCCTGAACAGCGACAACGCGTCGATAGCGATTCCCGCCGCAGCGAAAACGGCGAAGACGCAGACGAGCAGCGCGTAATGCGGCACCAAATCGCCAGCGGACGCGACGGCGTTCTCGGCCGGCAAAACAATCGCCCCCTGAAGGGCATACACGACAAGGCATGCCGCCAGCGCAATGACCGCAAGCACGAGCATGAGCCGCCCAAAGCGGTTCCCCCGCGATTTCCACCGCGCAGCCCTTAAGCCCACGATGGCGAGGACCGGCCCGCCGAGCAGCGCGTTCGTCCACAGGCTCAACGGGGAAAACGGCGTGTCCCACGTGACGATGGTGCTCGCGGAGTACGCGAAGGCGATGGCTGTGATGCACGCGATGGCGCTTGCGCACGCCCCGACGGCGAGCAGGCGCTGGAGCAGCCGACGGGGCTTCACGGCGAACGAGTAGAGCCAGTACACGCCCGAAAACGCGAGGAATATGACGGCGCTGAACACCTCGTTGGAAAGTGGGCTTCTCCCCACCCCCATGAACACGTAGAGCGCGTTCGCCGGGTTCCCCAGATGCGTGGCCGACGCGACAAGCCCCACCAGCGACACGATGAGCGGGATGCAAAGCGCCTTGTCGATGCGGCGATGGGCGTCGTCGGAGAGCCTTCCGCGAATAATAGGGAGCGACATAAGCGCGTACGCCACCGCACCCGAGGGTGCAAGCGTCGTGAAAAGCACGAGTGTGATTTCGCTGAACGCGGTGGCGAATCCCGTCGACATGATGATTCCTTACTTGTAGAAGCGCGGAAGCTTTACGGAAAGCCCGCGGAAATCCTGAATGCCGAGAAGCGTCGAGCACGTGAGCTCGGCAAGGCCGTGGTAGAAGGGATGGTGGGCGGCAGAGGCAAGTTTTTCCAGGTAATGCGGCGCCCACGTGAGAAGATGATTGCACAGGTAGTCATCGAGCGCCTCGGGCTGCGTACGACAAAGATGGGACATGAGGGCCAGCATGAGGCCGATGTGGTCCTCGGGGGTCTTCTCGTCGGTCGCCCGCGCGACGCCATGCTCGCGCATCCACGCGCGCAACGCAAGCGTCGCCTCGCCGAACACGACGCACTCGCGATCGGTGTAGACCGACCCCCACGGCGGAGCCACGAGGTGCCCTGGCCCTACGAAAAGGGCTCGATACTCCCAAACGAGGTCGTCGGTGACGCCTTCCGCCAAACCTTCGACCATTTCCTGAAGAGCAAGGGCAGACGATGCCGTCTCGGCGAAAGGCCACTCGCGCGCCGCCGCGTCGGCATCGAGCGACGCCAAGGCAGAAAAGGACGCCTGCGCGCCGCCTGTCTTCGGGTCTTCCAGGAAAAACGGCGCGAGCGTGTCGCCTACAAAAGCAATCGCGTCGAGCATCTCGTCAAACTGTTCGGCCATAGCGAACCCCCTCTTATCCTGTCGCCTGAATATAGCACAAGCTCCGCTACTGGGAAGGTGGTAGCGGAGCTTGCTCATTTTGAGCCGCAAGGGCGGGTCAAAATCGCTGGGAAGGCGTTACCCGAAGTAGATGCCCACCGACATCTGGATTGCGTAGAACGCCATGCGGGCCAAGAAGATGCCCACCAAAGCCGCGATGCCAGCCGTTGCAGCAAGGCCGGTTGCAGCTTCCTTCTTCACGGAGACGAAGACGAACGCTGCGGCGACCACGATAAGCGCCAGGCCGTCAACGGCGGGAAGGAGGGCGCCGGAGACCAGCTCAGAGCCGGAAACAAGCGCGTTCTCCATACCAGAGGCCATGGCAAGCTGGCCAGCCAGGCCCACGATGGCGAGCACCGCGCCCACAACGGCAAGCCCGATGATGGCAGACTTGAAGGACCCCTTGCACGCATCGGCCCACGCGCCCGCACTTGCAAGCACGAGCGCCGCAGTGGCAGCACCGCCGACGAGCGCGAAACCGAGCATCTGCACGGGAACGAGCGGCGTGTCCCAGGTGGCAATAGTGCTCATGACATACGCCAGGCCGGTGAAGATGGCGAAAATGACGGCCAGCACGGCCACGACGGCGGCGAAGCCTTTACGGGCGGACCCGCAAAGCTTGCCCGCGTTCGCAGCGATCACGTACACGATAGCGACGATTGCGAACACACAGCCCGCGATGATCTCGTTCGACATCGGGGAACCCGCGCCCAAAAACACCGAGGGGGCGTTCATCGGACTGGCCAGGTGGAAGAATGCGCAGATGAAGCCAGCGATGACAATCACGAGCGGGATGATGGTGCCGCGATCGATCTTCTTTTGCTGTTCGTCCGAGAAACTCGTGGTGAAGAAAGCGCACGCAAGGGCGAGAAACGCGCCCGCACCCAGCGGCGCCAGCGTGGTGAAAAGCGCCAAAGGCAGCTCAGCAACGGAAAACTGCATGCTACATCACCTCCAGGGGATTGACGATCTTCGCCTCAACGTCGTCGGTAGGACGCGCGTCGACGGAAGCTTTGATGTACAGGTTCGGATTGGTATAGGAAGGCTTGGGGAGCGGGGCAATGCTGCCGCGCTCGCCGAGCTTCGCCATTTCGTCGACCGTGCCGAACGAAAGGGCGCGCGCTGGGCAGGCCTCGACGCAAACGGGCGCTTCACCAGCGGCAACGCGATTGGCGCAACCGTCGCACTTCACGCTGTGGCCCTTTTCGCGGTCGACCTTCGGCGCATTGTAGGGGCATGCCATGTGACAGTAGCCACAACCGATACACTTGCGCTCGTCGACGGACACAAGCCCTGTTTCGGAATCTTTGTGCATAGCCGTGGTGGGGCACACTTTCGTGCACGCCGGGTCGTCGCAATGGTTGCACGACATGGACAGCGGATAGCTCACGCAGTTCGTCGTGATGCAGCCATTAGCGTCGCGGGTGGTGTCACCCAAGGTCACCTCGTACACCTTGCGGAACGCAGTGCCAACGGTGAGGTCTTTGAAATCTTTGCAGGCCATCTCGCAGGTTTTGCAACCCGTGCAGCGAGTGCCATCGAAATAGAATGCATATTGAGTCATTTCTCTGCTCCTTTCTTAAGTCTCGCTGCGCTTTACGCCTTGACGACCTGGCAGATGTTGGTGTGCTGCGGGTTACCCTTCGACAGGGGCGAGGGGCGATGGGTCGTGAGCGTGTTGATGGAACCGCCCTTGTCAAGACGCGCGTTGTGGTCGGAAGACGACATATCGGCTTCGTGCCATGCACCCTGCGAAATCGCTACAACACCGGGGATGACGCGCGGGGTGACCTTTGCGAGAAGCTCGATCGTGCCGAACTCGTTTTCCACATGAACGGTATCGCCCTGTGCAATACCGCGGGACTCGGCGTCGGCCGGATTAATCCACGCCTCCTGCGGATTCACTTCCTTGAGCTCTTCGACGCCGCCCCACGAAGAATGCAAACGGCCACGATAATGGAAGCCGGTGAGCACGAGCGGATGCTCGTCTGTGATGGTCTCGACGCCATACCATTCGGGGAGGTACGCGGGGATCGGCGGCATCGTGTCAATCCCTTCGATGGTGTCGTCTTTGGCGACTTCCCAACCATCGGTGAACTGAAGCAGCTTCTCGGAGAAGATTTCGATTTTGCCGGACGGCGTATCGAGCGCATTGGCGACAGGGTCGGCGACGAACTTGTCCATGGAGACCTTCTTCTTGCCCTTAGTCACCACGACACCCTGCTTTTGAGCCTCTTCAAAGGTCGGAAGCGAGGCGTTCTTCGCGCGAGCCTGCTCGTAGAGATCGCGAATCCATTCTTCCTCGGACTTGCCCTCGTCGAACTTGTCTTTCGTGCCGAGCTTTTCAGCGATGAGCTGGGCCATCTCGAACGCGGTCTTGCGCTCGAACTTCGGCGTAGTGCACGGGGTGCCCGTAATCATGTACGCGTTGTCACCGCCGGTGCCGATCTGCGTGTTCTGTTCGAAGCGGAACATGTCAGGCAGAATGACGTCGGCATACTTCATTGAGTCGCACAGCACCGTGTCAATGCCGAGAATAAACTCGCATTTGCTCTCGTCGGAGAGAACATCATGCACGTAGTTGATGTCGCCGTTCTGGTTGGTCAGGCAGTTGCCGGCATAGTTGATCATGTACTTGATATTGACGGACAGCTTGTCAACACCCTTGACGCCAGCGTTCTTCGACGTCATCTCCGTACCGTGGTCGATCGCATCGGCGAACAGGAAGCAGGGGATGGACGCCTTCACGGGGTTCGTGCCTTGGGGCATGCTCGTGAGGGACACCGAGTTGGAGCCTTCGCGGGTGCCATTGTTGGTGCCGGGAAGGCCGATTTGCCCAACGAGGCACGGCAGCAGCATAATAGCCCATGCGGTCCATTCACCGTTGCTGCGGCGCTGCGGGCCCCAGCCCTGCACGACGTAGAGCGGCTTGGTGCTGGCGATTTCTTCAGCGAGGCTTTCGATGCGCTTTTCGGAGATGCCGGTGATTTTCGCAGCCCACGCCGGGGTCTTCTCGACCTTGTCGTAGCCAGTGCCCATGACGTAGTCGGTGTAGGACATGTTCTTGCCCTGATAGGACTCGGGCATCGTTTCCTCGTCGAAGCCGACGCAGTAAGTATGCAGGAAGTCGGTATCGACCTTGTTGTTCTTGATGAGCCAGTGCGCGATGCCGGCAACAAGCGCGGCGTCGGTGCCCGGATTGATGGGCAGCCACTGATCGGAATGACCCAAAACGGAGTCGTTCATACGCGGATCGATGACGTAAATCTTGCCCTTGGTTTTCTCACGCATATGCGCATAGTCGTAATGCGAGACTGCGCCGCCCTGACGGGTCTCGGTCGGGCTCGAGCCGAACACCAGGATGAGCTCAGCATCTTCCGCGGCGGAAAGGGTGGAGCCACTGTTATTCTTCGAACCGTACATGTACGGCGTGATGCAGCTGATCTGCGCGGTGGAATAGCTGTTGTAGAACTTCAGATAGCCGCCGAGCGTGTTCATCATACGGTAGAACGGGCGCGCGGTGGTGGCGGAAACACCCGTAGCATACGGGATGTAAACGGCCTCGTTACCGTACTGGTCGATAACTTCTTTGAGCTTCGTGGCCGCAAGATCGATGGCTTCGTCCCACGAAATGCGCTCGAACTTGCCCTCGCCGCGCTTGCCGGTGCGCTTCATCGGGTAGTTGATGCGGTCGGGGCTGTTCATCCAACGACGATAAGTGCGGCCGCGAAGGCACGCACGAGGCTGAGGCTCATCGAAATCGGCGTCCTTGCTCGTGTAGGTGTCGACCCACACAACCTCGTCATCCTTCACATGGAACTTCAGGCTGCAACGGCCCGGGCAGTTGATCGCGCAATGGCCCCATGTCGTGGTCTCTTCCGCCTCGGCGAACGCCGGCGTTGCAGAAGTAAACAGAGAACTCGTTGCCGCGGCACCTCCGCCGACAGCTGCCAGGGCGCCCAAAGCCCCCGTCGTTTTCACGAACGTGCGGCGACTTACGCTCACGTCTGACATAGCACTCCCCCTCTTTCTCATTTCTTCGGACTCGCAGTGGACATCTCGAACCCACCGCCTTTGCGAAGCGATTCCCATTCGCTCCGCGCGCGCCCTTCCGCTATGGGATCTCGTTACAAGGGCGCGATTACACGGTATGCACTTTAGCTGCTTGCCGCTGAATGCGTGTCACATAAAACGTGCGAATTTTTGATTTCCGCAGGTCATGCGAATGCATGTGACAAGCTATGTGACAAGATAACCTCATATGAGTATAGTTAAAATAAGCGCCTCATCCCGTCTCCACCCACGTCGATTGCTATACTGTAGCAGCAAAAAACGCCAGCGAGCGACCTCGCGCCTGCGGAGCGACCATTCGAACAGCCCGAGGAGGAACGTGGACAGCACCACGCTAACACACCTTTTACGCCCGAACGTGGCTTCGTTGGGATATGCGCTCTTCCTGGCAATCAATGCCGCGGGCGTTTGGGGCGGCGTGTTCCCGTTCCTTCCCCTGGATTTCCAAACGCCGGAAATCATCTTCTGGTTCTTCCTCGCCCAGTCGCTCGTGTTCTCGCTGTGCTACTTCGCGAGCGCCGTGGGCGTGTACTTCCTGCCAGGGCCGACGCGCCGGTTTCTCGTGAGACTTGCCTGCATCCCCTACCTTCTGGGATGGTGCTGCCTTATCGCCGCGATTTACTTCGACCGAGCCTCACTTCCGCTCGTCGTCGTTGGTGGTGCGTTTTTGGGACTCGGGTCGGCCGGCTTCTACATGCTGTGGCAGCGCCTGTTCGCAAGCTCTGACTCCGACCGTGGAAACCTCGACCTCATCCGAGGAACGGCGTACGGCGCCATCATGTACTTCGGGCTCTACGCTATTCCCCATGCGGTGACCGCGTTTCTCATTCCCTTGGTCTTCATGCCGCTGTTCGGCCTGGCCATCGTGTTGAAAAGTCGCGAGATCGACCTTGACCAGCCGATGTTCGAGGACGTGCCGCACGAGAACGCGGCGGTGTATCGCGCCGTGATTCGCGACTACTGGCGGAGCGCCCTCTGCGTCGGCGCCATCGGCTTCTGCACCGGCATCATGCGCGCGCTCGCAATCGGCGAGCCCCAAGTCGGGTCGCTCGTGAACATGCTTTCGATGGCCGCTTCGTTCGTTGGCGCCATCACCATGCTCGCGCTGTGGAAGGTGAAGAACGTGCGGTTCAACGTCGTCGGGCTCTATCGTGTGGCGTTCCCCTTCGTGATCACGTCGTTTCTGCTTCTGCCATTCTCGTCGCTTGAATACGCCCGATGGCAGGCCGCGATTCTCTACGCGGTCTACAGCGTGGTCATCATGCTCATGATGATCCAATGCGCTCAGGCCTCGCGCGACCGCGGCATCAACCCGGTCTTTATCTACGGCTTCTTCGGCGGTATTGTATACACCCTTCATGACGTGGGATTTCTTGCGGGAACTTTCTCAGAGCAGGTGCGCATTTTGGGTATCGACCCCTTAGCGACGACCGCGCTCGTGTCGCTGTACCTTCTGGGGTTCATGTTCTTCATCGGCCAAGGCGGCTTCAGGCGGGTCCTTCGACACGACCCGTCCGCTGAGAACATCGAGCTTATCATGCTCGACGGTCGCGGCAGCGGCCAGCCTGATGAGAGTAAGCATGGCGCCGACCAACCTGATGGAAGCCGTCGCGACGCGAACATTCGCAGCGGCAGCCCCACCTCGCAGGCAGATGCCCCGCGCGGACGCGGCAGGCACAATTTTGAAGGCGACTTCGAGCTGACCGATCGCCTCTCAAAGCAGGCGCAAATCCTTCGCGAGCAATACCGCCTGAGCGCGCGCGAGACGGAGGTCATGGAGTATATCGCGCGCGGGTACACCGTCGCGCGCACCGCCGAGGAGCTCATCGTGTCGGAAAACACCATCCGCACGCACAGCAAGCGCATCTACGCGAAACTCGACGTGCACAAGAAGCAGGAGCTCATCGACATGCTCAAGGCCGTCGAGCTGTAGGCGCGCGCCGCTTTTCCAAAGTCGCCATTTGCGACCGTCTTCAGCAGCCAGCCGCACCTACCCCGTGACGTCGCCCGATTGGTCGAGCGAAATCGGCTCGCCCACGTACGTCGAGGGCACATCGAAGAGCGCCTTGAAGAAATCCTTCGTGCGCGCAGGAATTTCACGCACATCGTACCAGGTCTGCTTGCCGTAGCTGCGATAGTCGCTCGCCACGCCGATAGCATCGACTCCCAGGGCGTGCGCCGAGTAAAGTGCGCGGTAGAGATGGTAGGTCTGCGTGGCGACCACAACACGCGAGCAACCAAACACGTTTTTCGCGCGGTACATGCTCTCGTAGGTGGAAAAGCCCGCGTGGTCGCAGAAGATGTCCTCGGAAGGCACGCCTTGCGAGATCGCATAGCGCTTCATTGCCGCGCACTCGTTGTAGTGCTCAGTGCTGTTGTCGCCCGACATGATGATCTTGGGCGCGGCCCCTGCCTTGTAGAGCGCGATGCCGCAATCGAGGCGGTCCTGCAGAATCGTCGAGGGCGTGCCATCGGCGAACACCGACGCACCAAGCACGACGATCGCATCGGCCTGATAACCCGAGGCCTCGTCGACGCTCACGATATCGTCCTTCGTCGTGAGGACTACCAGCGCGTTCGTCGCGCCGACGACGATCGCCACGGCGGCAATGCAGGTGCACAGTATTTTCAACAACGCCTTAATCATGCAGCTATCACTTCGATGCCTTCCAAACTGCGAGATGACAAAGAAGGGTCGGCAGCTGAAACTGCCGACCCCCGATTTCCCATTCAATCCGCCGCCTAGCAAGTGATCAGCGGAGCTTGTCAACGAAACGATTGTAACGCGACAATCCTCTTTTGAGGTTTATTTCGCGACGATGTTCACCAAACGTCCCTTGACGACGACGACCTTCTTCACGTCCTTGCCCTCGATGGCCTGGGAGACGGCTTCGAGCGCCTGGGCCTTCACGTCTTCCTCCGCAGCATCGGCAGCGACCGTAATCTTCGCCTTCACCTTGCCGTTCACCTGCACCGCAAGCTCCACCTCGTCGGCCTTCGCCTTCTCGGGGTCGAACTCCGGCCACGGCTCGACGTGCACGCTGCCCTCATGGCCGAGCACCGTGTGCCACAGCTCCTCGGACCAATGCGGGCAGATCGGCGAAAGCAGCTTCACGAGCACCTCGGCGATATCGGCCGAAAGTGCCTTGAGCTCGGCGTTTGCCGCGCGCTCCTCGGCGGATGCCGCATGCAGGAAATCGCCCGTCGCGTTCGCGAGCTCCATGATGGCAGCGATAGCGGTGTTGAAGTTGTTGCGGTCGAAGTCCTCGACCACCTTGCCGCACACGCGATGACGCTCGCGCACGAGCACCTTCGCGGCTTCAGCAGCGGTCAGCTTGCCGCCTTCCTGGTAGAGCGTGTCTTCCCCCGCGACGCCGGCCAAGTCGCCAACCATGCGCCACACGCGGTTCAGGAACTTGTACATGCCCGCAAGGCCGTCCTCGTTCCACTGCAGCTCCTTGTCAGGCGGGGCCATGAACAGGATGTACGCGCGCACGGCATCGGCGCCGTAACCTGCGATCATGTCCTCGGGCGAAATCACGTTGCCCTTCGACTTACTCATGACGTCGCCGTGCTCGTCGAGCACCATGCCCTGGCACAGCAGGTTCTTGAAAGGCTCGTCGAAGTCGACCATGCCCATATCGCGCAGCACCTTCGTGAAGAAGCGGCTGTAGAGGAGATGCAGAATCGCGTGCTCGATGCCGCCGATGTACTGGTCGACGGGCATCCAGCGGTTCGCCTTCTCGGGGGCGAAGGGCAGCTCGGTGTTGTGCGGGTCGGTGTAGCGCAGGTAATACCAGCTCGAGCACGTGAACGTGTCCATCGTGTCCGTCTCGCGGCGCGCAGGGCCACCGCACTTCGGGCACGTGCATTTCGCGAACTCCTCATGCGTGGCGAGCGTCTCACCTGCTGAAAGATCGATATCCTTCGGGAGCGTGACGGGCAGGTCCTCTTCGGGAACCGGCACGAGTCCGCACGTGTCGCAGTAGATGGCGGGAATGGGGTTTCCCCAGTAGCGCTGGCGGGAGATGAGCCAGTCGCGCAGGCGGAACTGCACCGACTTCTTCCCCTTGCCCGCGGCCTCCAAGTCGCCGATGATCGCGTCGACGGCGGGCGAATGCTTGCCGCCAACCATGCCGGTGTACTTGCCGGACTGCACGAGCTTGCCCTCGGCCTCGTAGGATTTCTCCCAGTCGACCGTGGTGACAACGCGATTCTGCTCGTCTTTGAGCTGCGGATAGAGCGCGTCGTCCTCACCCAAGATGATGGGGATGATGGGCAGGTCGTACTTGCGGGCGAACTCGAAGTCGCGCTGGTCGCCGCACGGGACGGCCATGACCGCGCCGGTGCCGTAATCGGCCACGATGTAGTCGGCGACCCACACGGGGACCTTCTCGCCGTTCACGGGGTTCACGACGTAGCGGCCGGTGAACGCGCCGTGCTTCTCGCGGTCGCCCTGGGCGCGCTCGACGGCGCTCACCTTGGAAGCTGCCTCCACGAGCGCCATGACTTCAGCTTCGTATTCCGTGCCGGCAACGAGCTCGGGCACGAGCTTGCTCTCGGGAGCGAGCAGGAAGAAGCTGCATCCGAAGAGCGTGTCGGGGCGCGTCGTGAACACGGTGATCGTCTGGCCGTCGTCTTTGCCCTCGGCGGGAAGGAGCTCGAAGTCGACCTCGGCGCCTTCCGAACGGCCGATCCAGTTGGACTGCATCTGCTTCACGCGCTCGGGCCAGCCGTCGAGCTGATCGAGGTCGTCGAGCAGCTCCTGCGCGTAATCGGTGATCTTGAAGTACCACTGCGTGAGGTCGCGCTTCTCGACAGCGCCGTGGCAGCGCCAGCATTCACCTTCCGTGACCTGCTCGTTTGCGAGAACAGTCTTGCAGTTGGGGCACCAGTTCACCGGGGACTCGCGGCGCTCGACAAGCCCGCGCTTCCAGAACTGCAGGAAGATCCACTGGCCCCAACGATAGTACTCGGGGTCGCACGCAACGACCGTACGGTCCCAATCGTAGGACAGGCCCATGCGCTTGAAGGACGCCTTCTGCGTCTCGATGTTCGCATACGTCCACTTCGCAGGGTGGCTGTGGTGCTTGATGGCGGCGTTCTCGGCCGGCAGACCAAAAGCGTCCCAGCCCATGGGATGAAGCACGTCGAAGCCGCGCATCTTCGAGTAGCGGGCGATCACGTCGCCGATCGTATAGTTGCGCACGTGCCCCATGTGGATGTCGCCCGAAGGATAGGGAAACATCTCGAGCACGTACTTTTTGGGCTTCGATTCGTCTTCTCGAACGGTATTCAGACCTGATTCGTCCCACGCCTTCTGCCAACGCGGTTCGATCTCATGCGGGTTGTAAGCTTTCATGGTTGCTGCCTTCTCGTTTTCATTCTCGCTGGGTAAAAACGCGACTATGTATTGTAGCGCATCCAGAGCGCTCGCCGGCTACGTTTGCGCCGCTAGGTCGACCATTACCGACATGCGGAACCCGCCCTTAGAGCGTTCGAGGGAAACCGCCCCGTCGTAGCGCTGCACGATTGTATCGATGACGGACAGTCCCCAACCGTGCTCAGCGAGGGAGCCGCCGCTCGTCTGCTCTTCGGCGAACCTGATTCTCTCGAGAATTCCGCGGCGCGTCGTTTCACGACCCTCGTCCCCTTCCGACGCCGACTTGCTGTTGCGCATATCGAGCACAAGGTACGAACCTTTGACGGAAGCCCTGAAAACCACGAAGCGCTTGCCGCGATCGACATCTTCACAGGCGTTGAGCGCGTTGTCGAGCATATTCGACACGAGGGCGCACAGCTCGGAGTTGGAAATCGACAGCTCGGCAGGAACCTTCAGCGAGCACTCCATGTTAACGCTCTTCGCCTTGAATTCCCGCATCTTGAGCGACATCAACGCATCGAGGGCGACATGGTCGCACACGCGCAGCGATTTCCTGCTCGCAAGCACGATGATCTCGTCCACGCGCTGTCCACTTGAGGCGACTTCTCCTCGGGAAAGCTGCGCATCGAGCTCGTGGAGCTGCTCGGCGATCTTCCTGCGGATGTCGCGCGCCTCGTTTTCCACGGAGACAAGCCCGCGAGCGCCCATGCGCTCGGCATCGATCTGAGCCTCGAGCAGGCGCGCCTGTTCGCGAAGGGCATCGGCATGCTCGGCCTTCCCCAGCGCGGTGAACAGCAGCGAATCGAGCGGGATACAGGCCACACCCAGCGCAAGCGTCAAGAAAAGCATCGTCGGCTCTAGGTGGAGAAGCATCGTCGACGCCGCGATTCCCGCCACGCAGACGATCTGGCTTGCGGGGAACAGCATGCAGGGCAGCAGGTAGCGAGGCGACGTGCGGGTCAGTCGGCGGCACAGGATAGCGGCCTTCACCGTCATCGCGACCAGCACGGCAACGGTAAGCGAAAGGGAGATAACGAAAAGCGCGTCCATAGCCTTCACCCGACCCTACGCCCTATCGCTCGACAATGCGGCGGGTTCGCAAAGCGGCGATGCGGCAGAAAGGGCGGCCTTGGAGCGAAGGACCACCGAGGCATCTCGGGCGTCCATGCTCTCGATTTCCCCTAGAAGGTCGCGAACATGCTCGCGGGCGGCGTCGAATTCACCACGCGACGCGAGCATCTCGATAATCTGCAGATGGTTGCGCAGGTCATGGCGAAGTTGAGCGGAATTCTCGAGAAGGGCGGAAAGGTCGTCGAACAGCTTGAGTTCTTCGTCGAGCTGCCGTTCGAGGACCTCGATGCGAAGAGCCTCGAACCGTTCGAGCACGAAGTCGTCGATCGCACGGAACAGGACAAGGTCGGACACGAGGAAGAAGGCGCCCATGACAAGAACGCACACAACAAGCGGCGGGTTCCACGCGGCGGCTGTCCCAATACCTATGAGCGCAATCAGCAAGAAAGGCACTTGGAGCAGAGGAAACCATATGAAGTACTTCGTTCCCTCACCGATATAGCGCTTCACTTCGGGAGTCAGCCACCGGCTTTGAGCGCGGCGAAGCAGCACAAACAGCGAATCGAGCACGATCAGATGGAGACCAGACGCCACCGCATACCCGGCAAGATGGGCGTATTTCTCCTGGTAGCTAAAGGGGTCGTCAGCGACGAGCATCCAAAAGAGAAGGCACGCGAGGTAAGCGATGGTAACGACAACGATCGACGATGCGACAATGATCGCACGGTGCAGCACGCGGTCGCGCGCAAAGAGCGCAGGGGTTGCGCAGAGCAGAGCCTCCACCAGACTGAAAAGGGGCATGCCAATCAACGAGGAAAACGACACCGCCAAAAAGGAGCAGATGGAATACACGACCACGAAGAGGGCTGGGCGCGGGATGTCCAAAAGCCGCGTCATCACGTAACCGTATAAGATCTGAACCGGTAGGTACCCGACTAAATCGACAACGATGTTTTCCCAAGGCAGACCGAACGCCAGAACGTCCATCTCGCTACGCTCGCGCTTTCAAGTAATCGAGCAGCGCCTCTTTCACCTCGTGGCGCCGCTTCTGGCTCATCGGGACGCGCGAGCCGGATTTCGCAAGAATGTCGTCTTTGCCGATTTCCACAATGTCGGCAAGATTCACCACGAAGCTCTTATGGCACCGCACGAATCCTTCGGGCAGCATGACCTGAGCATCTGCGAGCGAGCAGTACACTTCCATAACACCGCCGTCGGTGTGCAACCGCAGCTTGCGGCGCTCGCTTTCCAGATACTCGAGGCAATCAGCGTCGACCACAATCGTCCGACCGCGCACGTTGAACGTGAGTGTGCAGGGAGACGACTTCGGGGGGACATCGGCACGCGCGCCTTCGCCTTCCTGCGCGTCCTGCGTATTTTGGCCCGCGAGATTCTCCAGCGCCTTTTTCAGGGCGTCATCGAGGGCGCTTTGCCTGATGGGCTTAACCAGGAAGTACACGTGTTGCGTTTCATAGACGGGCGTACAATACTCAATGTAACCAGTTGCGTAGATGACCTGGGTTTTCGAGCCCACCGGGAACAAGTCGCGCACCATGGAGATGCCGTCTGCGGCGTCGGTTCCCAAGTTGATGTCGGTGATGAGAATGTCGATTGCGCGGCCTTCGGAGACGAAGGACTCGAGTTCGGCGCGGGAAGCCATCTCGTGTATGACCAAACCCTCCGAGAAAGGCGAAGCCGCAACCCTGTCGATGAGCGCCGCCGCGCACTCTGCGTTGTCTTCGACTATGCAAACCGTGTAGGAAGGCATGTTTGCAAACCTACTTTCGCTCGCTTTCCCCTGAATGATATCGAGTATACCCGAAAGGCCCGAGTTTGACGCGCCGCCGCGAGAAGCATGAGGGGGACAATTTGAGGGGCTCTACAGCAACGCCCAGTCGATCAGACAGTCCTCGCTGCGCTGCGGAACTCGCTTTGTGGAGGTTGATTTTCATCTCTAGCCGGACACTTGCGGCATAAATAGAGTTTTCGCAGTTAGCAGGACGGGCGCGTGAGCGCCCGTCCTGTGTTTTCCCAGGTCGATATGGCCCGGTCTGCGGCAAATCGGGGCGTTCGGTTGAGT
>NZ_DBFSAP010000050.1:0-93126 GCF_048412355.1 Ellagibacter sp. | reverse complement strand
CTCCTTTTCTGCCCTTTTCAATGTAGTTGCCATTCTATCGGGCCGACAAAATATGCCTGTCCTTGCTATCGGACACGGAAACTATGGGACACTCTTCTTCCCATCTGCTACAATGAAGAAGCATATCGTTATTGCGCCCCTCGAGAAAGCGACTGCCATGGCGTACAACAGCAAGGCGAAGCTCAAAGTTCTCTATCTCTGGAAGATCCTTCAGGAGGAAACCGACGCCGAACACGGCCTTTCCATGACGCAGATTCTCGAGCGGCTCGATTCATACGGGATATCCGCCGAGCGCAAAAGCATCTACGACGACATCAAGACGCTGCGCGATTTCGACATCGACATCAAAACCTATCAGCGCAACCCCGTGGAATATGCCATCGAGCGACGCGATTTCACCCTCGAAGAGCTCATGCTCATGGTCGATGCCGTTCAATCGTGCCGTGCCATCACCGAGAGGCAGGCGCGCATGCTCATCACCAACATCAAACAACTCGCCACCAACCGCGAGCAGGCGCTTCTCGACCGCCGCATCCACGTCGAAGGACGCATCAAGTCGAAAAGCGAAAGCGTGCTCTCGACCGTCGACGCCATCCACGAGGCTCTTCGCCTGCGCTGCAAAGTGGCGTTCGCCTACCGCAAGATCGGCGCAGACGGCAAGCCCCACGAAACGCGCGAGGGCAAGCGCCACGAGGTAACCCCCGTGGCCATCTCATACGACGACGGGTTCTACTACCTGACCGCATGGAACGACCACCACGCCAATCTCACCGAGTACCGGCTCGACCGCATGGCGAAGGTGAGCGTCGAACGCGATATACCCGCCACCCGCAACAAAGAGATTGCCAATTACGCCTTCGACCAGGGGAAAGCCATCATGTTCGGGCGGTTTAACGGCGAGGAGGTCGTCTGCGAGCTGACCGTCGACCCCGACAAGGTCGAGATCATCACTGACCGCTTCGGCAAGGGCGCGACCTTCCTCCCCTTCGACGGGCAGCAGGTACGGGCGCGGGTGAAGGTGTGCAAGAGCCAGCAATTCTTCGGCTGGGTAGCGGGCATGGGCCGCGCCGTGAGCATCGCGGCCCCGCAGAGCCTCGTTGAGGAATACCGCGATTACCTGCACTTTCTCCTCGAAGAATAAGCGCCTGCCGCCAACATGTCGAGCTCGCGAACAGCGGCTTGAACCGTGCCGCCCTCAAGCGATAAACGGATACTGCACCCTTCCAACTCGATGACGTATTCATCTTTTGCTGTGCGGAAAGTCCGACAAGCTCGCTGGCCGAACGCGCAAGAGAGGGGCCCCGCAACGACCCACGCGGGACAGCAGTCTTCGGCGTCGCGCCGCAAACTGGCAGGCGGAAGCGAGGTGTCCACCGCTCCCGCGCAGACGGCAAGCTTGCCGTCCAGCGCCCGATACGCCACGAGATCCCCTTCGGAGAAACGCAGGACGAAAGGCGCATCGGAAATCGGCGCGTCAGCGTAGAAATCCCAGGCTATAAACGCGTCGGCCAAATCATCGCCCAAGGGGAAAGCCTCGGGAGAAGACGGCGCACCCAGCATCCACGACGCTTTGGGTTCCCACGTCTCGCCTGGCACCCCTATCGCGCGCGCCGCATCGGGCTCGTCAGACGCATCCAACTTTCCATGCGCACCTGGCCTTCCGGGCGCGCATGCCGCATCGGGCACGCACGACGATTCGTCCGTGTCGCCAAAGAGCTGATGCGCGCCTTGCAGTGCCATGCGTGTGCCTCCCGTCGTTTTCTCGATTGGCGCCATTGTAGAACGTGCGTACGAACCAGTCTGTCCCTGCTTTTGGACAGTCGCAGCCCAACTGGAAGAGTTTTCCTGAAGCGCCCCTCGCGCTGCCTGCTGCCGCTCGCAACGCGAACGGGAAGCGAGGACGGAAACCGCGAACAGCCCTCGCGCTCGGGCAGCCTGCATCGGGTATCATGGGGGATGCGGCGCGCCATTCGCGGCATGCCCCACTATCGGAAGGACTCCCCTTGCAAACGCAGCAAACCACCTCCCCCGCACGCGAGCGCCTTGTCCGCACGCTTGCCGCCCTGTTTCTGGCAGTGAGCCTGTGCCTTCCCTCGCTTAGCGGGTGCGCAGGCGGCGAAAGCGTCGCGAACGGGGACAATGCGACAAGATCGCAGCAAGTTTCCGCAGGCAGTGCCGCCGCGAAGCTATCCGATATCCCCGAGTACTCAGGTGCGCTCTGCATCGATATCAACGAGGGGCAACCTGGATTCTCCGCCGATGACGCGGCGCACGGGTCGTTCATGGAATTCAGCGAGCTCGACTTCGAGGGGCGCTGCGGCACGGCGTTCGGCCTTATTGGACCCGAGACTGTCTCCAATGCCGAGCGCGGCGACATCTCGCAGGTTCACCCTTCGGGCTGGGTCCAACATCGCTACAGCTTCGTCGACCGCGAGATGCTCTACAACCGCAGCCACCTCATTGCGCACCAGCTGTGCGGCGAGAACGCCAACGAGCGTAACCTCATCACCGGCACGCGCACGATGAACGCCGTGGGGATGACCTATTACGAGGAGTTGGTGGGCAACTACGTCCGCCGCACGAACAACCATGTCCTCTATCGCGTGACCCCGCTCTTTGCAGCGAACGACCTGGTGGCGCGCGGGGTTCAGATGGAAGCGGAATCTGTGGAAGACGGCGGGCGGGCCATACGCTTCAACGTCTTCGTCTACAACGTGGAGCCCGGCGTGAAGATCAATTACGTGACGGGCGACAACTGGGAGTCGAGCGAGATTCCCGCCGTGAAGACCAAGGGCGAGGCAACCACAACCCGCGGCACGGGTGGCGATGCGGCGCTACCCCAAAGCGCGTCGAGCAAACGCGAGGCGGGCGCTTCGGGCACGAGCGGCTCATCGACTTCCAGCAACGCAGCAGGGGGGAATGAAGCGGAGGCAGCGCCATCCGGTTCCTCGGACGCGAAAACGAGCGGCGACTCGTCTTCTTCCGCGAACACCGCCGAACAGCAAACGTACGTCCTGAACAAGAGGAGCCACAAATTCCATCGTCCCGAGTGCGACGGCGTGCAGTCCATGTCCCCCTCCAACAAAGAGGAATTCACGGGGTTGCGCCAGACGCTGATCGACGAGGGATACTCGCCCTGCAGAAGCTGCAATCCGTAACGTAACGTTTCCCCAGTTCATGCGCGAGCGATCTCAACTTGCGACCGAGAGCGCATCGACTAGCGTGGGACTTGCGCCCAAGAAGCCAGTTCGGTCCTTTCATCAAATTACAACAACGTCCAAAAAAGTGCTTGCGTTACTGTGCATAGTGTATATATACTGTGCTTAACAGATATACACACGTAAGGACTCACCGTGGACATCATCCTATCCAACTCGAGCGACAAGCCCATCTACGAGCAGATAACCTCGCAGATGAAAGCCCAGATTCTGTCGGGCGCGCTTCCAAGCGGGGAGAAGCTCCCCTCCATCCGCGTGCTCGCGAACGGCCTCGGCGTCAGCGTGATAACCACCAAACGCGCGTACTCCGACTTGGAGGCCGAGGGCTTTATCGCAACCGTGCAGGGGAAAGGCAGCTTCGTAGCCGCGGGGAACCACGAGCTTCTACGCGAAAGGCGCCTGCGTCAAGTTGAGGAACTGCTCGCGCAAGCGGGCGAACAGGCGGCTGAGCTGGGGGTCACGCGGGCCGAGCTGCACGACATGCTCGACCTCATTGCTCCCGAGGATCTCGAATGAAGCCGCCGACCAACGCGCAAGCGAAAGCGACACACCAGATGAAAGGATACGGAACGCCCATGTCAAACCTTCTCGAGATACGCGACGCAAGCCGCCAGGTAAGCGACTCCTTCTCGCTTCGAAATGCCAGTCTCTCCATTGGATCAGGGGAAATCGTCGGCCTCGTCGGCGCGAACGGCGCGGGAAAGACCACGTTGATCCGAGCCGCGCTCGGCCTTTTGAGGCTCGATTCCGGGTACGCAGCGCTTTTCGGCGAGTCCCTTGCCACCGATACCCCCGACGCCGACGTGCGGCGGCTTCGCTCCCGCATCGGCGTCGTGTTCGACACGTGCCCCTACCCCTCCGAGATTACGGTGTCTCAAGTGGGGACATGCATCGCGCCCGCCTTCCCCACCTGGAACGACGCATGCTTCAAATCGCTTATCGCCCGATTCGGGCTCGAGCCGAAGAAGAAGGTGAAGTCGCTCTCGCGCGGCATGGGCATGAAGCTGCAGCTCGCCTGCGCGCTCTCGCACAACGCCGACCTGCTCATCCTCGACGAGGCGACCGCAGGGCTTGACCCGCTCGCTCGAGACGAGCTGCTCGATGAGCTGCGCGATTACGCGTCGACCGACAATCGCGGCGTGCTGCTTTCGAGCCATATCACGAGCGATTTGGAACGCATCGCCGACCGCGTGGTGGGAATCGACGCCGGCAGCATCATCTTCGACATGCCGCGCGAGCAAATCACCGATGTTGCCGGTATCGCGCATTGCACGACTGACCAGGCGCAGCGAATTCTCGCATGTGTAGATGGCGCCCGAGCTGCAAAGCGTGAGTTCAGCTGCGACGTCCTCGTTCCCAACCGTTTCGAATTCGCCGAAGCATTCCCCGAAGTGCCCTGCGACCGCGCCTCCATCGACGACTACCTGCATTTTATCCTGAAAGGAAACAACTGATGAAAGCCGCCTTCCTCTCCGAGCTCGCCATTGTGCGCACCTTTGCCCTCAGCTTCATCGGCATCCTCGCATTCGTGTTCGTCTTCATATGCTGGCCGATGGAAAGCGCAGCAGGCGCCGCCGCAGTCGTGTGCGCCATGACGCCGATGCTCATCATGTTCTCGCTCATGGGGTACGACGACCAAAACGGCTGGCTGCGCTACCGTGCCGCACTCCCCTTTGCACGCCGCGACATCATCGCGAGCCGCTATGCGACCATCTTGGCATGCGCTGCCGCTGCCATCGTTTGCGCTTCGGTGCTCGGCATCGTGCTCAACGGGGCGCTTCCCCGCTTTCTTGAAGGCTTCGAGGCAGCCGGGGCGATCGAGATTATCTCGTCGAGCGTCGCCGCCACGATGGTCGTTCTCATCATCGCCGCTATCGCCGAGCCCTTCCTGGTCAAATTCGGCAACACGAAGGGGATACGCTATCTCATGTGCGTGTTCATCCTGGCGGGATGTATCGACGTCGTCATCCTGACGAACTTCCTCGCCCCCGACGTCATGCAGTCGGCTCTCTCTTGGGTCGACGCCCACAGCCTTGCACTGTTCGTAGCGCTCACGGTCGCCGCGCTCGCCATCTACGCCGCAAGCTGCTTTATCAGCATCCGAATCTTCCAGGCGAAAGACCTTTAGGGAATCGCGGGGTCGCGCCGCGTGCCCTTCATCGCTCGCCCTCGCCTTCGCTATAATCAATGTCGTCACGAACGAGCACGCGGAGAGGAACCTATGAACATCACCGTCTACCTGGGGGCAAACGAAGGCAACGACCCATCTATCGCCGAAGCGGCGCGTGAGCTGGGCTCATGGATCGGGGAAAGTGGCAACGACCTCGTCTACGGCGGATCGAAGGTCGGGCTCATGGGAATTCTCGCCGAGAGCGCGCTCAACGCAGGTGCCCAGGTCACAGGCGTTGAGCCTCAGTTCTTCATCGACCAAGCCGTGCAGCTCGACACCATCACGCGCCTCATCGTGACCGACACCATGGCCGAGCGAAAGGCGAAGATGATCGAGCTCGGCGACGCGTTCATCGCCTTCCCCGGAGGGTCGGGCACGCTTGAGGAAGTGTCGGAGGTCATATCGATGCTCTCGCTTTCGCACCTGGACGCGCCCTGTATCATCTACAACTTGGATGGCTATTACGACCATCTGAAAGCCCAGCTCAACCTCATGATAGACAAGGGTTATTCCACCCCCGAGCGCCTGAAGCGCGTCCACTTTGCAAGCAACCTTAACGATGTGAAGGGTATTTTGGGTCGCTAGCACATAAGCCGCCCGACGACGCGGGGGCCCGCACCTCATTGCGCCTCGCGCATCGGCCGCCTTCGCGTCCGCACCCCCGCGCGCCACTCGGGCTCGCGCCCTCATCACCTCGCGCGTATCGCCGGCCTTCCCGCCTCGTAATACGCTCCACCTGCGGCCCCTTTGTCATCCGCGTGAAAGCGCGCCACCTTGCGCACGGGAATAGTACAATATGAATTTGTCGCCCTGTGCGCCCGCCGAGCACCGCGCTCGCAATCCGCGCGAGCAGGGCATTTCATTTCCGAGCACGAGAAAGAACCAGCATGTCGACCCTAACGGATCAGATTTCCTCACGGCGCACCTTCGCCATCATCTCGCACCCCGACGCGGGCAAGACGACCCTCACCGAGAAGCTCCTGCTCTACACCGGCAGCATCCAGACCGCAGGCTCGGTCAAAGGCAAATCCAGCTCGAAGCACGCCGTGTCCGATTGGATGGACATCGAGAAGCAGCGCGGTATCTCCGTGACCTCCTCGGTGCTGCAGTTCTCCTATGACGGCTATTGCGTGAATATCCTCGATACCCCCGGCCACCAGGACTTTTCGGAAGACACCTACCGCACGCTCATGGCTGCGGACGCCGCGGTCATGGTCATCGACGGCGCAAAGGGCGTCGAGGCGCAGACGAAGAAGCTCTTCAAGGTGTGCACGCTGCGCCATATCCCCATCTTCACGTTCGTGAACAAGCTCGACCGCGAGACGCGAGACCCGTTCGACCTCATGGAGGAGATCGAGACAGTGCTCGGCATCGGCACCTACCCGATGAACTGGCCGATCGGCTGCGGACAGAACTTCCGCGGCGTGTTCGACCGCCAAACCCGCCGCGTCATCGCCTTCGAGGGCGATGGGCACGCCAACGCCACCAAGAAAGTTGCGGAAATCGAGGCCGAGCTCGGCGACACCGCGCTTGCCGACCTCATCGGGGAAGCGAACCACGCGAACCTCATCGACGACATCGAGCTGCTCGACGGCGCAGGTGACGAGCTCGACCTTAACGCGGTGCGCACCGGCAAGCTCTCCCCCGTGTTCTTCGGCAGCGCGCTCACCAACTTCGGCGTCGAACCGTTCCTGAAAGAGTTTCTGCGCCTCACCCCCACGCCGCTTCCCTACACCGACTGCCTCACGGGCGAGCCGGTCGACCCGATGCGCGACGAGTTTTCGGGATTCGTCTTCAAAATCCAGGCAAACATGGACAAAAATCACCGCGACCGCATTGCCTTCGTGCGCATCTGCTCGGGAAAGTTCGAGCGTGGCATGGACGCAGTGCACATGCAGGGCGGCAAGAAGCTGAAGCTCGCCACGGGAACCTCGCTTATGGCAGACGACCGCGCGACGGTCGACGAGGCATACGCGGGCGACATCGTCGGGCTGTTCGATCCGGGCATCTTCTCGATTGGCGATACCGTTTGCGCAGGTAAATGCCGCGTACAGTACCCCGAAATCCCCACGTTCGCGCCCGAGATCTTCGCGCGCGTCACGCAGGTGAACACGCTCAAGCGCAAGCAGTTCGTAAAAGGCATGGAAGAGCTCGCGCAAGAAGGCGCCATCCAGATTTTCCGCGAGCCAGGCTTCGGTATGGAAAGCGTCATCGTTGGCGTCGTCGGCGTGCTGCAGCTCGACGTGCTCGAACAGCGCCTGAAAAGCGAATACGGCGTCGAGGTGCGCAGGCAGGCGCTCCCCTATTCCGAGATTCGCTGGATCATGAACGACCCTTCCACCTACGACATCGCGAAGCTTAACCTGACAAGCGACACGCTGCGCGTCGAGGACATGCGCGGCCGCAAGCTGCTTTTGTTCACGAGCGCGTGGAACGTGAATTGGGCGAGCGAGCGCAACGCTGACCTGGAGCTTTCGGAGGTTGGCAACTTCTCCATCTAGGGGGGTGTAGCGATGGGACGAGGCAGACACGACACCCTTGGCGCGCCCGTAGATGATCCTGCGGGCGCAGATTTTGCTCGCTCCGCACAGGTCGCGATACCCCTCTACATGTTCGACACCGAAGGCGCCCACGTGACCGTTTGGCGCACTAATTGCCTGGGCGGCAGCGGCAATCACGATGCCAATGACAAGCTCAACCACATCGTCTATCTGCATGTTTACGACGGAGACGGCCTCGACGTCCTCAGCAAATGCCAGCGTATCAGCTGCCCACCGTTCACACTTGTCGCCATCAAGCCCGCCTGCTGGAACGACGACCTTACGCCTTGGGAATGCCCCGGCCTGTTTGCCGACGACGCCCCCTTTGCGGGACACGCCCAAGATCAGCTTCACTTGTTAGAGGAAGAAATCATCCCCCAGGTCGAGCGGGAATGCGGCAAACCCAACAGTCCCCGCATCTGCCGCACCGTCGCGGGTTACTCGCTTGCAGGACTCTTCGCCACTTGGACGGCATTCAACTCGTCTATCTTCTCCCGCATTGCAAGCGCTTCGGGCTCGCTTTGGTATCCCGATTTCGCGCGCTTCGTCACTGAGACGCCGCTCGCTCGCCCAATCGATTGCGCCTATTTCTCGCTTGGCAGCAAGGAGGCGAAGACCCCAAGCCGGCTTCTGCGCAACGTTGCAACGGGAACGGACGAGGTCGTAGCCGCATTTCGCAGCAAGGGGGTACCCACGCAATTCGAGTCGAACCCCGGCAACCACTTCAAAGAGCCCGCGCTTCGCATGGCGCGCGGAATCGCCTGGGCGATCAGCCAGCAAGCACCCAATCGATAGGCTCGACTCCGCATTCCCTCAGCAGGTCGTTTGCGCGGGAGAACGGACGCGAGCCCAAGAAAGCGGGAAGATCGCCAGCCGCACGCGATGCCGAAAGCGGTGAGGGGTGCGTGCTTTTGAGGATGAACTTACGGGAAAGAGCGTCACCTGCAGAGGAGCCGCTTTCGTCGGCGACAGCGAGGGCGGTACCGCTCGATGCGGGGTCATCGGAGCCAGAGCCCGCAACGCCAGCGCCACCCTCAAGCTCATCCTTCGACACGCGCGCCTTCGCGCTCTCGATCAGCTTGATAGCCGGACGTCCCCACGCCAAAAAGACCACCGGCTGAGGCAAACGCATGCACGCCTCGACGATCGCCGTCGTAACCACCTGCCAACCCAACTTGCTGTGTGAGTTCGCCTCGTGTTCCCGCACCGTGAGCGTCGTGTTCAAAAGCAGCACGCCCTTGTGGGCCCATGCGGACAAATCACCGCTCACGGGCATATTGCATCCCAGATCAGATGCCATTTCCTTGTAGATATTGCGCAAGCTCGGCGGAAGTTTCTCCCCGTTGGGCACCGAGAACGACAGGCCCATCGCCTGACCCGGGCCATGGTAGGGGTCCTGCCCTAGAATGACGACGCGGACATCTTCGGGCGCCACATAGGCAAGCGCATTCAAGATGTCACTTTGCGGCGGATAGATGGTCTCTTCCCTTCGCAGGTCATCGACCTCTAAGAGCAATCGCTGCGCAGTCGCCTTCGCCTGCTCGGGAACGAGCGCGAACCACGCATCGATCGATTCCTGTTTTTCCACCGTCGCCTCCAACCGGTCGCCTTCCCGCAGAGCCAATTCACAGCTTTGCGCTCGTCCATTTTAGCGAACAAGAAAGACCGATTTCTCCCTGTTTCGAAAAGCGCGTGATTACAGTGCACTTGGAGAAGGGGGTAACTGCCAGAAAAACGGCACTCTTCATCAAATCGAGAAGCCTTGTCGCCGAATCCAAAAGCTATACAACCGCATTGCCAAGCTAGTTTCAATTCCGTCCAAGCAAATGACCAGGTCAGAACAACGCAAGCTGAGCTAACCCAAATTCAAGCTCATTACCTTTTCTCTGGTTTGATGGAAACCACCCGATTTCTGGCAGGACCCCCCCTGCCAAATTGCACAAGCGAGAACACGCGCGCGCCTAAACCAAAAATGTCCCAAGCGCCTCGTTTCTCGAGCAAATACTCCGATCGACAACGTGGACAGACTCTTGAAATGATAAGTGATGCTCGTATCATACCCGCATGGACATCTGCCTCTCACATATCTCCGCCCTTCGATGGCTCATGCGCAACCCGAACCCCCTCGCGGCCCAAAAAAGGACACGTTATCGCGCCGATGCGCCCGACGGCATTCCCTCGCCAACTCGTTGCCGAGAGCTTGCGCTTGAGCTTGATCCAGAACGCGAGTTTCTCGACTTCCTTTCGAGCAGCCGCCGCGGAAGAAACAACGGCAAGCACTTCGCAGTTCACGTCCAAACCGAATCGCTTCCACCAAAGTCCTTCATTAGGATCGGGACTATCGACAAGACTGCGATCTACATTGCCTCACCAGAACTCGTTTTCATGCAGCTCGCTCAACGCCGCCCACTTGAAGAAGCGGTCTATTTCGGCTTCGCCCTTTGCTCGCTATACCGCATCGACCCAACGGCACCAGGGGGATTGCGACAACGAGACGAGCGCCCGCTATCTAGCTCGGAGTGCGTTATCGCAGATAAGCCCCTCACAACCGTTAAACGCATCGAGCACTTCCTTGACACCACCAAGGGAAACCTCGGTTGCGAGAAGGCTCGCTCGACACTGAGGTTCGTCCGCGATGGCTCGCGATCGCCTATGGAATCTGCGCTCGCAATTTCCCTGGGACTTCCCCGTAATCGCGGAGGTTTCGGTCTTGGCATCGGGCAGATGAATCATGCAGTTCGTATCTTCAATGGCGCTGATTGGGCGGGCGAAAGGCGCTACGTAACCCGATATCCGGACATAAGCATCGAGCATGGTGATTCGTCGGGCCGAAAAACCACCGTCGGCATCGATTATGATGGGCACGCGTTCCATTCAACCGCCGCCGCCCTTGCTCGAGATGCTCGCCGAAGAAACGAGATTGCCCCGATTCGAGGATTTACCCACCTCAGCATCAACGCCCAGGAAGCCACCGACTTCATCGCATTCTGCAGATTCGCTGATCAAACAAGACGAGCCCTCGGCATCAGGTCGCTCGACCGATGCCCACGAAACAACCCTACCGTTGCAGATCTCGAAAAACGCAACGCCATCGAGCGAAAGCAACTCGACCTCTGGAGAAAGCTCATTTGCCAAAGCGACTTCCGGAGAATTGAATAAGGTCGTACCTGCTAAGCACCTATTGCAGCGGTGGAACTCACGCCCCCCTTTGCTGCAGCAGAATAGCCTTCGCCCCCTGCGGCAATGCAATCTGAACCCCCCAACATGCCAGAAATCGCGTGGTTTTCATCAACATGGCATTCCGCAGAAGACATGGAGCAGTTTCAAGGCAGCAGGCACAAGACGTTCACCTGCGGTTTTCCATTTCCCACTCCCGCACTGCCTCCCAGAGTGCAACCCAGAGCGCACTCATTTGATGAAAACCACCTGATTTCTGGCAGGACCCCCATGTTTCGTCCGCAAGGTATCGCAATCGCTCGGGATGAGCGCAAGTGACGGTGCGAGTTTTGGCGAACAGGGGGGCGAGCGCTCGGAAAGGCAGCAGGCGCCACGCCCCCGACGCAGCAATAGCACATCTCGGCAAGAGGAACCGCCACCCAACGCAACCGGCGCAGCGCAAGCGAACGGGGTGCATGTTCAGCTGAACTCCAAAACGCGCTTGGACGCCTTGAGCCATCCAAGCCTGCCTTGCCCCCAAACGAAAGAAGGCCGCCCTTGGGCGGCCTTCCATACGCTGAGGGACTTGCGCTCGCTACAGGTGCAGCACGCGATCCTTGATTTCCTGAGTGCGGCCCTGGTTCCAGAACTGCGTGCCGATGTATCCGCAGGTACGGCGTGCAACGTTGAGCTTTTCCTGATCGCGATTGCCGCAGTGAGGGCACTCCCACACCAGCTTGCCGTCGTCTTCCACAATCTGAATCTCACCGTCGAAGCCGCACACCTGGCAATAATCGCTCTTCGTGTTGAGCTCCGCGTACATGATGTTGTCGTAGATGTACTGCATGACGCGGATGACGGCCTTCAGGTTGTCCTGCATATTGGGGACTTCCACGTAGCTGATAGCCCCGCCCGGAGACAGACGCTGGAACGCGCTTTCGAACTTCAGCTTGTCGAAGGCGTCGATCTGCTCGGTCACATGCACATGGTAGCTGTTCGTGATGTAGCCCTTGTCGGTGATGCCGGGAATCACGCCGAAGCGACGCTGCAGCGCCTTCGCGAACTTGTACGTGGTCGACTCGAGCGGCGTGCCGTAAAGCGAGAAGTCGATATTGGTCTCAGCCTTCCACTCGGCGCACTTGTCGTTCATATGCTGCATGACCTCCATGGCGAACGGCGTGCCCTCCGCCTCGGTGTGGCTGTGGCCGGTCATGTACTTCACGCACTCGTAGAGCCCCGCATAGCCGAGCGAAATGGTGGAATATCCACCGTAGAGCAGTTTGTCGATCGGCTCGCCCTTCTCAAGGCGCGCAAGCGCACCGTACTGCCACAGAATCGGCGCGGCATCGGAAAGCGTGCCCTTCAGGCGATTATGGCGGCACATGAGAGCCTTACGGCACAGCTCGAGACGCTCGTCGAAAATCTCCCAGAACTTCGCATTGTCACCATGGGAAGAAAGCGCCACATCAGGCAAGCTGATGGTGACAACGCCCTGGTTGAAGCGCCCATAGTATTTCGGCTTGCCCGGTTCGTAGTTGCCCGCGTTCGCCACGTTGTCGTAGCCGTTGCCGGAGCGGTCGGGCGTGAGGAAACTGCGGCACCCCATGCACGTGTAGCAATCACCGTTGCCTTCGGTCTCGCCCTTGGACAGCTTCATCTCGCGCATCTTCTTCTCGGAGATATAGTCGGGCACCATGCGCTTCGCCGTGCACTTCGCCGCCATCTGCGTGAGATAGAAATACGGCGAGTCCTCATGCACGTTGTCTTCCTCGAGCACGTAGATGAGCTTGGGAAACGCCGGCGTGATCCACACTCCAGCCTCGTTTTTCACGCCCTCGTAGCGCTGGCGCAACGTTTCCTCGACGATCATGGCGAGGTCGTGCTTCTCGGCCTCGGAGCGAGCCTCGTTCAGGTACATGAACACGGTGACGAACGGGGCCTGACCGTTGGTGGTCATCAGCGTTACGACCTGGTACTGGATGGTCTGCACGCCGCGGCGGATCTCGTCGCGCAGGCGGCCTTCCACCACTTCGGCGACGCGGTCAGCGTTGGCCTCGAGCCCGAGCTGGTTGATCTCCTGGAGCACCTGGCGGCGAATCTTCTGGCGGGAGACGTCAACGAAGGGCGCTAGATGCGTGAGCGAGATGGACTGCCCGCCGTACTGGCAGCTGGCCACCTGCGCGATGATCTGCGTCGCAATGTTGCAGGCGGTGGAGAAGCTGTGCGGGCGCTCGATCATGGTACCCGAGATGACAGTGCCGTTCTGCAGCATATCTTCCAGATTCACCAGATCGCAGTTGTGCATATGCTGCGCGAAGTAGTCAGAATCGTGGAAGTGGATGATGCCTTCGTTGTGCGCGCGCACCACCTCGGGCGGAAGCAGCAAGCGCATCGTGATGTCCTTGGACACCTCGCCCGCCATATAGTCGCGCTGCACGGAGTTCACCGTGGGGTTCTTGTTGGAGTTCTCCTGCTTCGCCTCCTCGTTGTTGCACTCGATGAGCGAGAGGATCTTGTCGTCGGTCGTGTTGGAATGGCGCTTCAAGGATTGCACGTAGCGGTAGATGATGTACTTGCGCGCCACGGTGTAGCGGCCCTGCGCCATGATCTGGTCTTCCACCATGTCCTGGATTTCCTCGACCGACACCGTGTGGCCCGAGCGACCGCACAGCCACTCGACGCTATGGGCGGCGAGCGCAACCTGCTCGTCGGTCAATCGCTCATTTTGCGGAACCTCGTTGTTGGCCGCCTTGATGGCGTTCACAATCTTGTCAATGTCGAAGGGCACTTCCGAGCCGCTGCGCTTGATGATCTTCATGGCACTTCCTCTTCGTTGCTTATCTGAAACCGTCTTGGTCGCCCGTAATGGGGACACGATCGTGCGGGAAAGTACTTCCCGACGTCAGAGACGCTGCTCACAATCTTTAAGGGGTTTACTGCGTGCGGACGCCTGCGCATCCGCCTACCTTATGTGCTTATGATACGACATTCAAACACTATATATTGTGTTTTCTTGTTTGGAAAAATCCATAGATGGTGTTTTCCCGATAGTTTTCCACTTGCCCCAAAAACGGCGTAACCCCACCTCGTCACGAAAGGCGCGCATTGTTTGAGCGCCTCGAAAACGCAGTTTTCCACCACCGCAAAACCCCAGGAGAAAATTTTTTGTGCGCTGAAAGCTGGCGCAAGGGGCTTGACAAGCGCAACGCTGCGGCTGCGCTATACTTTCACGCATGGCAAGCTATCAGCATATCTCGCACGGGTTCGACCCGGTATTCGACGAGCACTCCCGCGTCCTCGTGCTAGGGTCGTTTCCCTCGGTGCTCTCGCGCGCAAACGCCTTCTACTACGGCAACCCGCAAAACCGCTTCTGGCGCGTCATCGCGCACTCCCTCGGCAAGCCGGTGCCGCCCAACGAAGGCGAGCCCCTGCCCCCGAACGGCAGCACAGCATCGCTTGAGGAGTCGATCGCCGCGAAGAAGGCGCTTCTCTTCGAGGGCGGCATCGCGCTGTGGGATGCCATCGAGGAATGCGACATCAAGGGATCCTCGGACGCGAGCATCAAAAACGTCGTGCCCGCGCACATCGAGCGCATCACCGAAACCGCACGCATCGAGGCCGTCATCTGCAACGGCGCCACGGCGGGCCGCCTTTACAAGCGCTACCTGCAGTGGAAGGTCGGGCTTGCCGCGCACGTGCTCCCCTCGACAAGCCCCGCGAACGCCGCCTGGAAAACCGAGCGACTCATCGAGCGTTGGGGCGACGAGCTCCACGCGATTGCCGACGAGCTGGCGAAAGAAGACCAGCAGCGGGAAACGACGGCAGGCGAAGGCACTCCTGAGGAGCCGCGCCGCGGCCGCGCAAAGGGAAGCGCGACCACCCGCGCCCGCAAAGGCGGATCCATCTCCTATGGCACCATACGAATCGACGCCCCTGCCGCCTCGAACTTTGCGGTGCACAAGTCGATGCAGGGCAACAAGCGCGCCAACACCAAGCCCGAGCTTTTGATGCGCGAACGGCTGCGCGCGGCGGGGCTTGGCGGATACCGTCTGCAGTGGAAGGTCGCGGGGCACCCCGATATCGCCTGGCCAGGCAAGAAAGTCTGCGTGTTCGTGAACGGATGCTTCTGGCACCGATGCCCGCACTGCAAACTTTCGGCCCCGAAGAAGAACGTGGAATACTGGACCGCGAAGTTCGAGCGAAACGTCGAGCGCGACCGCAAGAACGTCGCTGCGCTCGAAGCTGACGGCTGGCACGTTCACGTGGTATGGGAATGCGAGCTGAAGAAGAAGACGATCGATGCCACGCTGGCGAAGCTTCTCCCCGAACTCGCGAATGAGCTGGGAAAAGAGATTCTGCTACCCAGAGGTAGCGCGGTCGAACCCGACGGCACGAGCGCCAGCCCCAAGCCCAAGCCCGAGTCCGTCGGCACGAGCGCAAACGTCGCCCCCGCCGACGCCACTCCGCCCTCGCCCACCGCAAGCACACCGACAAGCGAGCCCAAGCGCTACTACCTCTACGTCCTCGAATGTGGCGATGGCACGCTCTACACCGGCTACACGCCCGACATCGAGGCGCGCCTCGCCCAGCATCGCGCAGGCACGGGCGCGAAGTACACGCGCGGGCGCGGGCCGCTCACCCTGCTCGCAAGCGCGGAATTCCCCACCAAGCACGACGCGATGAGCGCGGAATATCGCTTCAAGCGCCTCACGCGCGACAAGAAAGATGCCCTGCTCGCGAAGGCCGCCGCATCGAAAGAGCCCTTCGAGCGCATACTGGAGGAAGCGTTCGCGAAATAGGGCGCCTCGCAAAGCCGCCCACGGCGAAAAAGGCCAATCAACAACGAAGCGCTGCACCATCACCGGCGCAGCGCTTCATCCATTCCCTTGATTGTCGCAACGGGGGCGGCTCCTACTCGAACTCGTAGAGGCCCTTCGTCGCTTCTTGGAACGCGGCGTACACCTCCATCGCCACGCCTTCGTCCTCCACAAGCTCGAAAGCGGACGGTTGGTCGTCTTCGTCGAACTCCACCGCCTCAAGGATGATCACCTCGCCCGAAGAGAGCGCCGGCTCCTCCTCACTCACCGGGAAGAACACGCCATAGCGGTGGCCGCCATGCAGAAGCAGGCCGAGGAATTCCAGAACGGTCGCGTCGCCTTTGGAGTCCTCGAAGTTGATGGTCAGGCCCTCCTCGACGGGCGGGCAAAAATTAGGGTTCGAACCTTCGCGCACGGGGCGCTCCTCTCTTTTCGCGCACCGATTGGGTGCCGCATTCTCGTAGCTGTAAGTCCTACCCGTAAGTATAGAGCGAGCCCCCGCCTTATCGTGCGAGGGCTCGCAAATCAATCGCATTCGCGCAAACCGGCAAAAGCCGCTCCGCCTTACTTCTTTCCCTTGCGCTCGGCGCGCGAAGGCTTCTTCTTGCCGAAGTCGGGCGAAACCGCCGCATCATGGGGCGACACCGCCGAAGTCACAGCCGCCGAACCTTCGGAAGCGCCAGCGTCCACCGAAGAAGCTGCATCGCCAGCAGCCGCCGCAGCCACAGCGGGAACAGCCGCACCCGGAAGGCGGTTCAAGAACCAGCGCTGGATGTCGTTGCCGTACTTCTTCTGCAGCTTCTTGAAGCGCGGCTCGTGCGTCTTCCAGATGACGTAGAGCGGCGTCGCGATGGCGTAGGACGAGTAGCAGCCGCACACGAGGCCGATCGTCATGGCAAGCGCGAAGTCCTTCAGCGTCTCGCCGCCGAACAGCAGCATTGCAACAACCGGGATGAGCGAGGTGATCGAGGTGTTGAGCGAACGCACGAGAACCTCGTTCACCGAGTGATTCGCCATGGTGGCGAAAGTGCACTTCACCGAATCGTCCTTCATGTTCTCGTTGATGCGGTGGAACACGACAACCGTATCGTAGAGTGAGTAGCCCAAGATGGTGAGCAAGGCGGCGATGGTGTTCGGGGTGATCTCGCGACCGACGAGCACGTAGACGCCCACAACGATGATAAGGTCATGCAGAAGCGCGACGACCGCCGTCACGCCCATCTTCGGATCGCGGAAGCGGATCGAGATGTAGGCGATGATCAGAAGCAGCGAGATGAAGAAGGCGATTGCCGACGACTGGATGACGCTTGCGCCCCAGTCAGGGCCAATCGTGGTGACCTCGAAGCTGTCGGTGGTCCAGCCGAAGGCGTCCGCCACCTCGTTCGCCGTCACCGTCGCATCTTCGGCGGAAGTCGTGGTGGTGCGGACGAGAAAGCCAGGCTCGCCGTCGGCCGTCGTGGTCTGGATGACCGCGTCGGGCTCGCCCGCATCGCTGAACGCGTCGCGGACCTGCTCGGTCGTCACGTCGCCCGTGCCGTGGAAGGTCACCGACGTGCCGCCGACGAACTCGATGCCGAAGTTCATGCCGCGCACGCCGACGATGATGGCGACAAGCACCATCGCGCAGCAGGCCGCAGTAAGGAAGATCTTCTTAAGCCCCAAAAGGTTGATGTCGAGCTTGATGAAGCGGCCGCGCACGTCCTTGCGGGAAGCCGCCTGCTTCACGCCCTGGAAGTAAGGCACAGCCTCGATGCAGTCCTCCACACCCCAGAACTTAGGATGCTTCGCGATGAGCTTCGGAGCGAGAAGGCGGATAAGCGGCGCCTTGAACAGCACCATCATGATGATGTCGCACACAATGCCCAAAGCAAGCGTCATGCCGAAGCCCTTGACCGAGGCGCTCGCCAGGAAGAACAGCGTGAGCGCAGAGACGAGCGTCACGAGGTCGGCATCGATCGAGGTCAAGATGCCGTGGCGGACGCCCGTGATGGACGCGGCGCGCACACTTCTGCCCATGCGAATTTCCTCGCGGAAGCGCTCGAGCGTAAGAATGGAGGAGTCGGCCGCCATGCCGATGGTCAAGACGACACCGGCGATGCCCGCCATAGAAAGGCTGAACAGGCCGAACGCGGAAAGCAGCGCGAGGATGCCCAGGTAAATCGCCGCGAACACGGCCATTGCCGCCGCGGTGATGACGCCGAGCCCCTCGTAGAACACGAGCAGGTAGATCATGACGACCACAAGGCCGATGAGCGCCACGAGCACGCCGGACTGCAGCGCGTCCTGGCCGAGCGTCGGGCCGACGACCTGGCTTTGCGCATACTCGAAGCTCACAGGCAGCGAGCCGGACTCGAGCACGGTCTTCATCTGCTTGGCGGCGTCAAGCGTATAGCCGCCGGTGATGGAAACGTTGCCGTCGGAGATGACGGACTGCACGGCGGGCGCGGACTGCACCTCACCGTCGAGGATGATGACAATCTGACCCTTGGTGGGGGCGAGGTCTTCGGTCGCCTCGGCGAAGGCCTTCGTGCCCTCGGAGTCGAGGCGCAGGTTAACCGCATAGTCGGTTGAGGTCTGGGAAGCCTGGCCCACGTCGACCTTCTCGAGGTTCGAGCCGGTGATGATCGGCGTGTACGTGCCCTCTTCGACCTTGAGGTGCTGCACCTCTTCGCTCGGGAAGGAATTGCCGAACGCGTCGGTCACCGTGCCCTGCGTGCCGTATTGGCCGTTCTGAATCTTCGTCTTCACATCGGAATCGGTGAAGGAGTCAAGTCGCGCGAACTCGAGCTTGCCCGTTTTGCCGATGGTGTTGAGCGCTTCCTCAGTGTCGGATAGGCCAGGGATCTGCACGAGAATCTGGTCGTTGCCCTGAATTTGCACGACTGCCTCGGATGCGCCGAGGGCGTTCACGCGGTTCTCGATGATCGCGCGCGAAGATTCCATGTCCTCAGTGGAAACATCCGACCCGTCGTTGTTGTGCGCCGTGAGCACGACCGAAAGGCCGCCTTGAATGTCGAGGCCTTGATTGATCTTTTCCTGCGGCGGCGTGAACATCACGATCGAGCCGATGACCAAAAGCGCCATGACCACGAGCAACCAAATGTTGCGCCTATCCTTATTATGATGCTTCTTCTTTTTCTGAGGTTCCGCCATGTGCGTTTTCTTCCTTGCCCTGTCCCCCTACCGCAAAACCATGCGCGACGGGAAATCTGCCAGTAAACCTAACCCTCACATTTTTGCACAACTAAGCCGCATGAGAAAGCAACTTGCGGCATGTTGCAAAAAATTATTCTTAAAGGTAGATAAAATTGCGGTAAAGAAGCCTAGCAAAACGCAGGAGGGCATCATCGGAAAGCACCCCCGTCGTCAGGATGATAGCTGGCTGTGGAAGGCATTCTCCGTCCTTAGCGAAATGACGGTTGTCGTTCTTTTGGTCGGCTCCACGACGGGCGGCATTCTGGTCGATCATTTCGGGATATTCGAGTCTCCGAAAAAAGCAGTTAACAGTCAGAAGATACTCGGCGTCCTCATCATGATTCTAGGGGCCGCCGCAATCAAGCTGCTGTAAGAGCCCCTCCGCCGACTTGCAGAGCCTGCGAGGGTCGTATGCGACCTACCGATGCAGAAGGAAGTCGATGATGTTCACGATTTCTATCCCATAGTCAAAACTTGCGAGATTTGCAAGTTTTGACTATCACATCGACGAAACTTGTAATAAATGCAAGTTTTGTCGACGGAAGAAGCCGCCCAACGCCGCCAGCCCTCGGCGTCGGGCGGCATATGCCCTAGTAGTCCTTCGCCGCGGGGCTTGCCATCCACTGTGCCTCGAACTCGGCATAGGCATCGGCGAGCACAGCCTCGCGCGCGCGGCGCATGAGGTCGAGCAAATAGTGCAGGTTGTGAATGGAGAGCAAGATGCCCCCGAGCATCTCGTCCTGCTTCACGAGATGGCGAATGTAGGCACGCGTGTGGTTTTGGCAGGTCGGGCATGTGCACTCAGGATCAAGCGGCGTGAAGTCGCGCGTATATTTGGCGTTGCGCATGTTCATACGGCCCTGGCTCGAAAACGCCGTGCCCATGCGCGCCGTGCGCGTCGGGAGCACGCAGTCGAACATGTCGACGCCCTCGCCCACCGCACGCACGAGCGTGGTGGGATTGCCTACGCCCATGAGATAGCGCGGACGATCGTCAGGCAATGCGCGCGCCACCTGGCCCAGCGTCTCGAACATCGTCTCGTGGTCCTCGCCCACCGAATAACCGCCGATGCCGAAGCCGCCGAATCGGCGCCCGCCCGCAACCAGGCTCTCGTCCTCGATTTCGCGCAAACGGCGGATGCTCTCCAGGCGTAAATCGAGGTTCATGCCGCCCTGCACGATGCCGAAGAGCGTCTGATCGGGTCGTTTGTGCGCCGCCAGGCAACGGCGCGCCCACATAGCCGACAAATCGACCGCGCGCTCGACGAACTCGCGCGTCGCAGGGTACGGCGGGCACTGGTCGAGCTGCATGGCGATGTCGGCACCAAGCGCTTCCTGGATGCGCATGTTCTCCTCGGGCGTCCAACGCACATAGCTGCCGTCGTAAATCGAGCGGAAGGTGACGCCATCGTCGTCGAGCTTGCGCGTATCGGCGAGCGAGAAGATCTGGAACCCGCCCGAGTCGGTGAGCATCGGCCCATCGTAGTTCATGAACTTGTGCACCCCGCCGGCTTCCGCAACCACATCTTCACCGGGGCGCTGCGAGAGATGGTAGGTGTTTGCAAGCACCACCTGGGATTTCAGCTCGCGAAGCTGCGGCGGGGTGATGCCCTTCACCGTGGCCGATGTGCCGACGGGCATAAACATAGGAGTGCGGAAATCGCCGTGCGCCGTCGTGAAGGTGAGCGCGCGGGCGTTGCCGCTTTTAACGTCGCACGTGCAGTCGAAAAGCGCCATGCTAGTTCGCGCCTCCCTCGATCGTCGCAGGGTCATCGCAGGTCGGAAGGTCGTCCACCCACGCCGCAAACTCGGCCATCGTTGAGTGCTTCACGCCTTCGAGCCCACGGCCCCGAGGGTCCATAAGATGATCGGTCACCAGGTACACGTCGCAGCCAAGATCGGCCGACGCCAAGTCATCGAGCGTGTTGTTGCCCACCATGAGCACCTCGTCGGCGGAAAGCTCGCAATTCGCGAGAACCTCCGCATAGTATTCCACCTGCGGTTTCACCGTCGAGGAGTTCTCGTACGTGGAAATGTAGCGAAACGGCGCGTCGCCTACGCCGCCCCACGCAAGACGCCACTCGACCGCGCGACGGGGAAACATCGGCTGGGTCGCCAGCACGAGCGGATACCCCTTCGCAACGAGCAGCTCGAGGGCACGGTGCGCTGCCGGGTTCGGCTGAACATCTGCACCGATAGCGCCGAACCTCGTCTCGTAGTAGCCCGCGAACATCGCGTCCCAATCGGCAGCGTCGCGATCGAACACGGCGAAGAACGCGTCCCAGAACACATCGTAGTTCGTCTTCCCGCCAGGTTCGCGCTTGGCCATGGCGGAAGCGCCTGCACCGAACGCACGCGCGAACTTCTCGCCGTCGATTCCCTGCTCAGCCGCAAAACGGGCGATGTCCTTGAAGTACCCGCCCAAGAATTCATCGAGCTCCATCGGGCACAACGTGCCGTCGAGGTCGAACAATATCGCGCGATATGACGTGTTCGCCATGAAAGACCCTTCCCAGAAAAAGACCGCCCCCCAACGGGCGGACCGCACATTCGATACGAACAACAGTATAAAAGAGTGGGACGCCTCGGCCGCCGAGCGCGACGCCAAACATGCAAAGTGCGGAAAACGAGGGGCGAAAGCATGCACGCCACGCCTTTGCAAACATCGAGGTTTGGCGGTTTCGCCAGCGGCAGCACAGGCCGAGTTCGACCCTGTGCTAGTATCGACAGGTTGAATCCACGAGGGCGAGAGGAGCCGCAGATGAAATTGCTTTTGCACGCATGCTGCGGGCCATGCTCGCTCGAGCCTGTGCGCCTTCTCCAAGCGGCAGGGCACGATATCGCCATTTACTACGCGAACTCGAACATCACACCGCGCGAAGAGTACGCGCACCGCCTCGCCACGCTCGAGGATTGGGCGAAAAGCGAGGGCATTCCCGTTATCGAGGGCCCTTACGACCCTGCCACCTGGGAAGAGGCTGCGGGGCGCATCGGAGATGCAGCGCTCGCCGACGTGCAGGCAGCACGCAAGGAAGCGCAATCGGCCACAGGCGAGGACGCGTCCCTCCGCGCCGACGTCCTCTCCGTCGACCCCACGCGCCGAGAGGCACGCTGCCGCGCGTGCTACCGGCTGCGACTCGAAGAGACGGCGCGGGTGGCTGCCGAGCAGGGCTTCGACGGCATCGGCACCACGCTTTCCGTAAGCCCCTACCAATACACCCAGGTCATCGAGCAGGAAGTGCGCCGGGCGGCCGAGCGAGAGGGAATCAAGGGCATCTTCGAGGACTTCCGCCCCTACTACGACGAGGCGACGCGCCGAAGCCGCGCCCTCGGGATGTATCGCCAGAATTACTGCGGTTGCCGCATAAGCGACGAGGAAGCAACCGCCGAGCGAGCAGAGCGCAAGGCGCAGCGAGCCGCCGCAAAACAGACAGAACGCGCCGAGCACGCCGCCGAGATCGCCGCCGCCGAGGCGGAGCTCAAACAGCATCGCGCCGCACGCGCAGCATACGACAAGAAGCAAGCCCGCAAGCGAGCGATTCTCAAATCGCTTCGCGAGCAGGCAAAACAGAAAGCATCAGAGTGAAACCCTTCGCCGACCTCATACATCGCTACATGGACCACGTGCGCCGCACGTGCGAGACCGACCCCGAGCGCGGCTGGCGAGATGCCCTCATCGGCTTTCGCGGCAACACCTGGGGATCGCGCCATCTTCCCAACTTCCATGCGGCGCGCGGCTATCACAAACTGGAGGCCTACACACTCGGCCTCGTCTCCGACCAACTCGGACATGAAAGCAACTACGTATGGGGCAACGTGTTCGCACCGGTGGAGATTATGGAGTGTTTCGGGCTGGGAACCGTAAGCGTCGAGTGCCTGGCAAGCTTTTTCTCGGGATACCACGCAGCGCCGTACTTCATCGACCGCGCACAGGAATCCGGCATTGCATCCACGCTGTGCACGTACCACAAAACGGTCATGGGGATGATGGAGACGGGCGTGCTGCATGCGCCACGGCTCGCCGTGACCACCTCCTGCGCCTGTGACGGCAACCTGAGCACCTTCCGCCAACTGGGGCAACGGATGGACGTCCCCATGGTGCTGCTCGATGTGCCCTATGATAACGATGACGCATCGATCGACTACCTCGCCGACCAGCTGCGAGAGCTCGCACGTACGCTTGAGAAGCTGACGGGCACCCCCTTCGACGAGAGCCGCCTTTCCCATCTTCTGGAAGTCGAGCGCGAGACGAACGCCCTCGCCTGGGAATTCATGCGCCTGCAAGCGGAGCACTTCTACCCGGCCGAGTTCATTCATCACCTGTTCTTCGTGCTCGCCATGCAGCTTTCGGCGGGAAGCGAGGAGTTGCGCGATCTTTTGCGCTTCATGGTGGACGACATCAAGCGTGCGCCGAGGCTTCAGGGTGACAAGATTCTTTGGGTGCACCTCATGCCGTACTACCAGCAAAGCCTGAAAGCCGCCTTCGACTACAGCCCGGACCATCAGATCGTTGCCGTCGATATGGCCTTTTGCACGATGAGCGACCTCGACGACGCCGATCCTTTTCGCGCGCTCGCCAAAAAGCTCATCGGCAACGCAATGAACGGCCCCTACGAACGCAAGCTCGCACTCGTCGACCGTCTGCTCGACGCGACGCACGCCGACGGCGTCATCCACTTCTGTCACTGGGGATGCAAGCAGTCCTCAGGCGGGAGCGCCCTTTTGCGTGAGCACCTGCACGAAGCCGGCGTGCCACTTCTGCAGCTCGACGGCGACGGCATCGACGAGCGCAACAGCCACGACGGGCAGATAAAGACGCGCCTCGAGGCATTCTTCGAGGTGCTCGAGGCGAAGCGGGCAGAAGGCGCCGCGCAGGGCGGGAACGTCAACGGGGAAAGCACTGCGCAGGGCGGGACCGCCGAGACGAAAGGCGGTGCGCAATGAGGGTCGGATATGTCTGCAAATACGCCCCCATCGAGGCGCTCGAGGCAATGGGCGCGCATATGGAGCGCATCGAGCCTGATGAGAGCCTCGTCAGCTTCGACGCTGCCGAGTCTTGCATGCACGCGAACGTGTGCAGTTTCGCGAAGGCGACGTTCGAGACCGTCCTTTCGGGAAACCTTGACGGCATCGTGCTGACCACCTGCTGCGACAGCATGCGCCGCCTCGCCGACGCCCTGCGCGCGCAAGCTCCCGACCTGTTCATCCACGTGCTCGACGTGCCGCGCGACACGGGCGAGGCAGCCTGCGCGCTGTTCGAGCGCAACGTGCGAAAGCTCCTTTCTGCATACGGCGAGTTCGCCAATGCAACGTTTTCGGAAGAGAAGCTGTTCGCCCAGCTCGGCGGCACCCTTTGCCCTGCGGAAGGGAACTGCGACTCACCCTTGGAGCTCGACTTGGCGAGACTTCATTCAGAAGCTGCGCAGCCTTCATTCCGCCTCGCGAAGTCGAGCTCCGTCTCGCAAAGTTTCGCCAACAGCAACCAGGCGGCGGACTCGGCCGCATGGAGCGAAGGCTGCGAAGCTTCTGAGCGAAGCGCGACCGCGCCAGCCGCCGCCCCGCAGGTCGACAACGCCCTGCAACCGCAGACGCACTTCTCCCCCACGATGCCCAATGTAGGCATCGCAGGCGCACGCGCGAACGCCGAAATCAAACGCATTCTCGAAGCGCACGGCGTGAACATCGCCTTCGACATCACCTGCACGAACGCAATCCGTCGTTTCGTGCCCCGAAAAACAGACACCCTTGCCCAGTATGCGCACGACGTGCTCACGCAGCTTCCCTGCGCGCGCATGCGGAACATATCCCCGCGCAAAGCCTTCTTCGACCAAGTCCTTCCCCAGGTCGACGGGCTGGTCTACCACGCCGTGCAATTTTGCGACATGTATTCTTACGAGTACAGCGACCTTAAACGGACATCACCTGCGCCGATACTCGCGCTCGAAACCGATTGCACCGCGCAGAGCCGCGGGCAGATGCTCACGCGGCTCGAGGCGTTCCTCGAGTCAATTGGCGCCTCGCGAACCGAACACCTCGCAAGCCAGAAAGGCTCACCTATGAGCACAGCCGCCACCTTCGTCGTCGGGCTCGACTCGGGCTCGACTTCCACCAACGCCGTCGTCATGAACGAGGCGCGCAAGATCGTCGCAAGCGTCGTCATCAGAACGGGCGCTAAGGCGGGCGCCTCCGCCGAGCGCGCGTATAGCGAAGTGCTCGAGCGCGCAGGTATCACGCCTGACCAGGTCGTATGCACCATTGCCACCGGATACGGTCGCGTGAGCATCCCGTTTGCCGACGAGAACGTGACCGAGATCAGCTGCCACGGGCGAGGTGCGCACTACTTCAACCCCGACGTTCGCACTATCCTCGACATCGGCGGCCAAGACAGCAAGGCCATCCATGTGAACGCCGCAGGCGAGGTGACCGATTTCGCGATGAACGACAAGTGCGCGGCGGGCACGGGACGTTTTCTCGAAATGATCGCGCGCTCGCTCGAGATCAGCCTCGACGAGCTGGGGCCAGCGGCGCTCGAGAGCAAGAAACGCCTGGAAATCGCCAGCATGTGCTCGGTGTTCGCGGAGTCCGAGGTCATCTCGCTCATCGCCAACAACGAGGAGAAACCCGACATTGCAGCAGGCGTCTGCCGCGCCGTGGCCGGCAAAGCGTATTCGCTCATGAGGCGCGTCGGCCTGGAAGGCGCCTACATGATGACGGGCGGTGTCGCCCAAAACCCGGGCGTGGTGCGCGCGGTCGAGGAGCTCATCGGAGAGAAGCTCTTCATCTGCGAGGACCCCGAAATCGTGGGCGCCACGGGAGCTGCTTTGCTCGCGTTGGAGAAATCAGAGTAGTATATTTACGTATAAATTTTGCATAAATTTATGCTATAATTTCTTCCGTTCTAAGGAGGAATCTATGCCATTGCCTATACCGCAGATCAGGCCCATCAGTGACCTTCGCACCAATCTGAACGATGTATGCGAATTGGCGCGCGAGAGCCAACAGCCCATCTTCATGACGAAGAACGGCAAGGCAAGCCTCGTGGTTATCGACTGCGAGGCGTACGAAGGGCAACAGCGACACGAACGCTATGTACAGAAACTCCGCGAAGCAGAAATCGAGGAGAAATATCGATCGGAATCGCTCACGAAACAGGCAGTCGGCGATTCCATCGAGCGCCTCTTCGCATATTGGGGCGTTTAAATGCTTGCCCCCCTCTACCGTCCTCGCGCTGCACACGATCTAGAATCGATAGTGATTTATCTCGGTGAGGTGCAGAAAGTCCCGAAATCAGCCCGCAAAATCTACGATTCGATCGTCGAAGCGATTGATCACCTTTGCGAAACGCCCGAGCTTGGCCGCCCCTTCGCCGACGAAAGACTTTCTCACCAAGGGTACCGATCATGGCTTGTCAGCCCCTACCGCATTTTCTATTCTTTCAACAGCGAGAACCTTATCGTATGGCGAATCATACACACTCGCCAAGATATCGATGACTTTGCGTTCATCGACATCGATGATTAACCGAACGCAAAGCGACGATTAAAGGATTATTACATGAGAACAGAAGACTTTAATTATTCAACAGTCCAGTGGACTGTTGAACCCCGAGCACCGCGAAGCGGGGCGCAGGGGGCAGGGAAGGCGAAGGGCCACGGCGAAGGGCGGCGGGCCGCACTGAAAGCCTGCCGAGCATCCTCAACAGTCCAGTGGACTGCTGAACCCCGAGCACCGCGAAGCGGGGCGCAGGGGGCCAGGAAGGCGAAGCTCCACAGCGAAGGGCAACAAGCATGAGAACTGAAGATTTCAACTATAACCTGCCCGAAGAGCTTATCGCGCAGGAACCTGCGGCGGTGCGCGACGCCTGCCGCATGTTGGTAATGGACCGCGAATCGGGAGAACTCGAAGATCGCATCTTCCGCGACATCGAGGAGTACTTGCGCCCAGGCGATCTGCTCGTGGCAAACGAGACGCGCGTCATGCCCGCACGCCTTTTAGGCGCGAAACGAGGCACGGGCGGTCAGGCGGAAGTGTTCCTCCTTCGCGAGGTCAAAGGCGAGAAGGCAAAGCCTTATCTCGACGACGCGCTTACCGAATCAACCAACCAACAGGCCATTTGGGAAGTGCTCGTGCGCCCTGGCAAGCGCCTGAAGCCAGGCAGCGGCGCTGTAGTCGACTTCACCGACAAGCAGGGAAGCGTCGCACTTTCCGCCGAAGTCGTCGACTGGGCGAGCGCGAAGACGGACGCAGCGGCGGCGGGCGAAGGCCAGGACGCCGAGGCATCGGCCGCTAAAGGCGAGCGTATCGCGCGCCTCACCACGACGCACCCCTCGCTCGATGAGGCGCTTCACGCCGTTGGTCACACACCCCTTCCGCCCTACATCAAAAACTACGCTGGCGACGAAGAGCTGTACCAAACCGTGTACTCGCGCCGCGAGGCTTCGGCGGCTGCGCCCACCGCGGGCCTCCACTTCACACCCGAGCTCATCGAGCGTTTGAAGGCGAAGGGAGTCCGTTGGGAAACCGTCGAGCTCGAAGTGGGCCTCGACACGTTCCGCATCGTAGACGAGGACGATCCGACCAAGCACAAGATGCACACCGAGTTCTACACCGTGCCGCAGACCACCGTCGACGCCATCAATGAGACGCATGCGGCGGGCGGGCGCGTCATCGCCGTGGGAACCACGTCAACCCGCAGCCTGGAAAGCGCCTGGGACCCGCAGGCGAACGGCGGCGAAGGCGCCATCACGGCGCGCGATCGCGACGCCACGAGCCTCTACCTTCTGCCGGGCAGCACCTTCCACGTGATCGACGGGCTCATCACGAACTTCCACGTGCCCAAGAGCACGCTCATGATGCTCGTGAGCGCGTTCTCGAGCCGTGAGCACATTATGGCGGCGTATCGCCACGCCATCGAGAGCCGCTACCGCATGCTCTCCTTCGGCGATGCCATGTTCATCAAGCCAGCGAAATAGCAAGCGAGAAAAACAAGCGAGGCCTCTGCGAAATCCAAGTTCGCAGGGGCCTCGCATCATGTTGAGGGAAAATCAGGCCGAGAGCGGGGGGAACTCAGCCTGCGGCTATCCTGCGGCTATTCCCCCGCAGGCACCTCACCGGTTTCCAGGATGTGTACAAGCGCGTCCTCGTCGAGCACGGGGACGCCGAGCGCTATGGCCTTGTCGTATTTGCTACCCGCAGCCTCACCTGCGACAACGTAGCTCGTCTTCTTCGACACGCTTCCCGACACCTTCGCGCCGCGCGCCTTAAGGGCAGCCCCCGCCTCGTCGCGCGTCATCCCGCTTTGCGTGAGGCTACCCGTTAGCACGAAAGTCAGCCCTGCAAGCGTTTGCGGCAGCGCGTCTTCCGCTGCGGCCTGCACGTCGTCTTCCAGCGACACGCCGTGCTTGCGCAGCCGATCGATCACGGCCACGTTGTCGGGCGTGCGGAAGAACAGGTACACGCATCGCGCAATCTTCGGACCCACGCCTTCGACCGCAGCGAGCTCCTCCTCGCTTGCCGCCATGAGCGCATCGATGGAAGGGAACGCCGCAGCGAGCGCTTCCGCCATCGTCTTTCCCACATGGCGAATCCCCAAACCGAACAGAGGCCTGGCGAGCGGGCGCGTGCGGCTCTCGTCGATCGCCGCCACGAGCTTCTTCGCCACGGTCTCGCCTAAACGGATCGGCGCACCGTCCTTGTTCACGCGTCCCATATCGAGCATCGAAAGCTCGACCGCATCGAGCGTGTAATAGTCAGCAACGTCGGTCACGCGGCCGCTCTCGATAAGGCGCCCTATGATTTCCTCGCCCATGCCGTCGATGTCCATAGCGCCGCGGCTCGCCCAATGAATAAGGCGCTCGGCCGCCTGAGCTGGGCAATCAATAGAAATGCAGCGGTAGTCGACTTCGCCCTCCTCGCGCACGACGGGGCTTTGGCAGCTCGGGCACACGCGCGGCATCTCCCACGGCTGTGCATCGGCCGGACGAAGGGAAAGCACGGGCCCTAAGATTTCAGGAATCACGTCGCCCGCCTTGCGCACGATGATCGTATCGCCCACGCGCACGTCCTTGCGGCGCACCTCGTCCTCGTTGTGCAGCGTCGCGCGGGCCACGGTAGAGCCCGCCACGCGCACCGGGTCGAGCTCGGCCACGGGCGTCAGCTTACCCGTGCGCCCGACCTGCACCGTGATATCGCGCAGCAGCGTCGTTTTCTCCTCGGGCGGGAACTTGAAGGCAATCGCCCAGCGAGGAGCACGCGCCGTGTAGCCCATCGCCTCCTGCTGCGCGAACGAGTTCACCTTCACGACAACGCCGTCAATCTCGTAAGGCAAGGCGTTTCTGCGCTCCAGCGAGCGCTCGCAGAACGCATGGACCTCTTCTGCCGAGTGGACAAGCTCGATGTCGGGATTTACGTGGAAACCCGCACGCTTCAACCATTGCAGCAAATCCCACTGGGTGTCGAGTGCGAGCTTGCGCTCATCGCCCACCGCATACACGAACGTCGACAGGTCGCGATGCGCTGTGACCTGCGGATCCTTTTGGCGAAGGCTGCCTGCAGCGGCGTTTCGCGGATTGGCGAACCCTGACTTGCCGTTCGCCTCCGCCGCCGCATTAAGGGACTCGAAGCTCGACTTGGGCATGTAGCACTCGCCGCGCAACTCGATAGGCTCCTCAGTATCGCGGATGGCGGAAAGCGCCTCGTCGCGCAGGCGCAAAGGAACGTCTCGCACGGTTCGCACGTTTACCGTGATGTCCTCGCCCGTCGTACCGTCGCCGCGCGTCGCCGCCTTCAGAAGGCGCCCGTTCTCGAAGGTGAAGGCGACAGAGGAGCCGTCGATCTTCAGCTCGCACACAAGCGGGGGAATCTCGCCGAAGAAGTCCTCCACGCGACCGAGCCACTCGTCGAGCTCGCCGGCGTCCATGGCGTCGTCGAGCGAGTACATGCGCCGCTCGTGCTGGATGGGTGCGAACTGATCGCCGACATAGCCGCCCACGCGCTGGGTCGGGCTCGACGGGTCGATGAGTTCCGGATGCTGCGCCTCGAGCGCGCGCAGCTCGTGCATGAGCGAGTCGAACGCGCCGTCGGAGATCGCGGGCGCATCGAGGGCGTAATAGAGATAGCTGTTGTGCTCGATCTCGCGGCGGAGCGCCTCGATGCGCGCTGCCGGATCGGTTGCCTGAGCAGCCAATTCCTCGCCGCTGAACAGATTCTGTTGCTCTTCGGGCATATCCGTCCCCTTCACGAACAAGGCCCCGGGCATGCCGGGGCCTGATACCGTTTCGCTATGCGGCCGCCCGCCGGGGCGACGCTACATGAGCACGCTGTCGGCGCGCCATCCGTACATGATAAGGGAAACGCCGCGCATAATGACAAATACCGCCAAGAAAACAGCGAGCATCGCCGGGTAGACGAAGAACACCACGCCGCACAGGATGTCCACGATACCCGAGAACACCATCCAGCCCCACATCGGCATGTTGAACTTGTGCAGCTGAACCGCGCCGACGACCTCGATGACGCCGAACGCCACGACGAAGATGCCCACAAGCCACGAAACAACGCCCGCAAAAACAATCGGATGCAGCAGCAACATGATGCCGATGATGATGTCGAGGACCGCATACACGATCATCCAGGGCGAAGGCGAGGTGAATAGGTTTCCCTTCAGGCGCACATATCCCACAAGATCGAGGATGCCGCTCACGAGGAAGCCAGCGCCCAGTATCGCCGTGATCGTCGCCAACGTGAGTCCAGGGAACGCGGTGATGAAGATTGCGAGCAAAACGAGGAGCGCACCTGCGCCGATAAGCCCCCAATCGTGACGCTTCGATTCCGCCATAACAATCGACCTCCTTTGGTATCGATGGACGCCGCGCCGTGGTTGACACGCCGCGCCCTCATGCAACAGCCACATTCTACCGCGCACGTTCGCCGCGGTGAATAGTTATTACACACTTGCTGAATAACGTGCGTACAATTCTCGCTCGCTCAAGCGGCTCTTAAGCGCCTCGAGTTCCCGAACCACCAGGGGAAGATAGCGCGGCAGGTCCTCCGCCACGACGCAACGCTCGGAGAGCTCGGACGCGGCAAGACGGCCCGCCCGGGCGTGAAACGTCGCCGCGAGCACGCACGCATCGAAAGGCGCGAGCCCTTGCGCGAGGAGCGCGCCGATCATACCCGCAAGCACGTCTCCCGTGCCGGCCTTCGCGAGCGCAGGCGTCCCCTCGTCCATCACCGCGGTGGTCTCGCCATCGGAGATGAAGCTCTTAGGCCCCTTAACAAGCGCCGTCACGCCATACGCAAGCGAGATAAGGCGTGCGAGCTCGTCAGCATCGTCGGTCGGGAAATCGAAGGGGGCGGCAAGCCGAGCCGCCTCACCCGCATGGGGCGTCACGATCGTCTCGAGCCCGGACTCGAACCGCTCTTGGACGAGCTTGCGGCCCTTTTTCGTAGAGAGGAAGGCAAGAGCGCCCCCGTCTACCACAAGTGGCGCGCAGACCGATTCGATCACAGTGAAGGCGAGCTTCTCGCACGATCCGCTCGACGCGTCGAAGCCAGGGCCTAAGACGTACGCCGACGGATGGCCCGCCCGCATTGGCGGGAAATCGCGAGGGGAAAGGTTCTTCCACGGGCGGACGACGAGGGAGGGGCTTACCGCGCGAACGGCATCGACCGATTTCGGCGCGCAGATAACCTCGGTATACCCCGCCCCCATGCGCTGAGATGCCAAGGCGGCAAGAGCGGCGGCACCGGGATAGCGCGAGCAGCCGGCAACGAGCGACACCTTCCCGCGCGTATACTTGTTGGCATCTTCCGCAAGCTCGGGAAGGAGGCCGCACAGCTTCGCATCCGAATACTTCCATGCGATCATCTTGAAGTCCCTTCGCGTTTTTTCACCATCTTGCTTGAGTATAACCGTTGTGTGCCAGGCTTGACTCCTTCAAGCTGCTCATCATCTTATCCGATTTGCGATTTCGGTGGACGGGGCGAGCGGCGCAAAGCGAAGATTTGAGCGAACGCGCCAATGGGGCATGACGAGCGCCCACGAGTGCCTCGGTCGAACGGCAACCCGCGGGCGCCCCGCCGGGTGTCACTCCATTCTTTACCCGTTATTCTTGATATATGTTAGACAGCTGCCTATTTTATTGATTTTCAATCTATCTGGGATTATACCCTGCTACAATCGCGGCATGGATGTTGTTGTTTGTCACATATCAGCTCTTCACTACTGGCTCTCGCACGTCGGGAGCCCCCGCATGGACGACTTTCGATCCACCAGCACTCCCCAACTTAGCATTCCCCTTCGCGAATCCGAGATAGCGGCAGCCGTGGGCGTTCTTCCCGAAGAACGACAACACGAGAAAGTGCATCTTCTTGTCGAAACGCACGAGGCAGCAAGGCACTCGCACGATGTCGCGATTCATACGACCACTCTTGAGCTCGGACCTGCGGATTTCCATCTCGCAGCGCCGGGAGTCTTCGTTTGCTCGCCCGAGTTCGCGCTCATCCAAGCCGCCCCGGCGCTCGGCGAAATTGAGTTCCTTCGAATCGCATTCGCACTCTGCGGGACCTATCGCGTTGGTATCAACGACGCATATCCCCTGACCACACCCTTGAGAATCAACCAGATGCTCACCCGCATGACGGGCTTGAACGGCGCCAAACCCGCCCGCCGACTTACGCCATACGTTCTCGCGGGCGCGGCCTCCCCGCGAGAAACCCAGCTCGTGCTGCATCTTTGCCTGCCCTACCGCATGGGCAGCTACGGGATTGCCTATCCGCAGCTCAACCCACGCATCGACCTTCCTGCGCACGTTCAACGGCTTACGGGAAACAGCGTGCTGTTCCCAGACCTATTCTGGCCCGACAAGAACATCGCCGTCGAGTACGACAGCGACAAATGGCACACGGGCTCTTCGCGCATTGCGAACGATGCTCGCCGGCGCAATATTCTCGTACATCTGGGGATAACGGAGATTTGCGTCACAAAACGCCAGTTCAACGACTTGATCGCCTTCGATAAAACAGCGCGGATCCTTTCCCGTCGGCTTCGGCATAGAATCCACCCCCGCAGCGAGGAGTTCCGCAGTCGGCAGATGAAGCTCCGCAAGCAGCTGCTAGCCCCGCTCCTTCGTGTACAAGGATAACGTCGAACGGTTGGAGCAGCATTCCCGAGCTAAACGCCCTCGGGCGAGGCGGCCTTCTCGCCAGACGGCGTCGCGTCGGCAGGGGCGTCGATCTCGTCAAGCATCGAGCGCGCCTCCTTGAAGCGCTTCGCGAGCTCGGCTTTCTGGTCGACCCGCTCCTCCGCCGCCTTTTGGGAATCCTCCGTGATAGCCAAAGCGCACGCGACAGCATCGGTATGCGTATACGAAAGCGAGATGGGAAGCTCGCGAACACCCAGCTCCTTGGCTACCTGCTTCGCGCGGCCCGACAGCACCACATAAGGCCGCCCCTTCGACGAACGCTTCACCTCGATGTCGCGCACTCCGATTCCGCGAGTGAAACCCGTTCCAAGAGCCTTCACCACGGCCTCCTTTGCAGCGAAGCGCGTGGCGAAATGGACCTCGGGCATAGCCGTGCCCTCGCAGTAGCAGCATTCCTCGCAGGAAAACACCTTGCGCGCGAACGACGGAGTGCGCTCCAGAATCTTCTTCATGCGCGCAATCTCGACGATGTCGACACCAAGGCCGACCGCCCCGTCGATGGGCAGCGACACTGCGGCGGCGTCCTCGACCGCGCGAACGGTCTCCTCTTTCCGTGCAGGCATCAAAACTCCGCTTCTCTATTCTACCGTCACGCTCTTCGCGAGGTTACGCGGCTGGTCGACATCGCAGCCGCGCTCGACGGCGATGGCGCGGGCGAACAGCTGCAGCGGCACGCTCGCCGTGATGGCGGAAAACGCATCGCGAACCTTCGGGATGTAAATCACGTGGTCAGCGTGCTGTTTGATGTCCTCGTCGCCCTCGGTGGCCACGGCGACGATCATCGCGCCGCGGGCCTTGCTCTCCTGCAGGTTGGAAACGACCTTGTCGTAGACCGGACTCTTCGTCGCGATGGCGATGACGGGGAACCCTTCGTCGATGAGCGCGATCGGACCGTGCTTCATCTCGCCGGCGGGGTACGCCTCGGCGTGCAGGTAGCTGATCTCCTTCAGCTTGAGCGCACCCTCGTAGCTGATGGCGGCACCCATGCCGCGCCCGATGAAGAGCGCGTTGCGGGCATCCTTACACGCGCGCGCCGCCTCCTCGATGGAGGGCTTGCACTCGGCGAGGATGCGCTCGACCTGCTCGGCCGTGTCAGCCAGCTCGCGGAACAACAGGCGAATCTGGTTCATGCGAAGCTTGCCCTTCGCCTGGGCGAGCAGCATCGCGAGCAGCGTCAAGCTTACCACCTGGCCCAAGAACGATTTCGTCGACGCAACGGCGATTTCCTTGTTCGCCTTCGTGTAGATGACACCGTCGGACTCGCGCGCCACGGGGCTTCCCACCACGTTCGTGATGCCGAACACGCGCGCACCCTTTACGCGAGCATCGCGGATAGCGGCGAGCGTGTCGGCCGTCTCGCCCGACTGGGACACCGCCACGACGAGAGTCGTCGGGGTGATGATGGGGTTACGATAGCGGAACTCGCTTGCGACCTCGCATTCCGTGGGGATGCGCGCCCAGCCCTCGATCAGGTTCTTCGCGATGAGGCCCGCATGGTAGCTCGTGCCGCACGCGATGACGTACACGCGGTCGATGAGGTTGAGCTCCTCAGGCGTCAGGTCGAGCTCGTCGATGGAGAGCGCGCCGTTCACAAGCCGCCCAGCGAGCGTGTCGCGGATGACGCGCGGCTGCTCGTGGATCTCCTTCAGCATGAAATCGGGATAGCCGCCCTTTTCGGCCAGGTCAAGGTCCCAATCAACATGCGTGATGCGCGGCTCGATCGCACGTCCCGCCTCATCGGTGTACTCGATGCCCGAAGCGGTCATGCGCGCGTACTCGCCGTCCCCCAAGATGACGACATCGCGCGTGGCGTCGATCATGGCAATCATGTCGGAGGCGACGTATGCGCCGTCTTCCCCCTGCCCGATGACGATCGGGGAATCTTTGCGCGTGACCGCGATGACGCCCGGCTCCATGTCGCAGACGGCGGCAAGGCCGTACGCGCCCACGATGCGAGAGCACGCCTCGCGCAGCGCCGCAACGAGATCGCCCTGGTAGGCTTCTTCAAGAAGATGGGCGACGACCTCAGTATCGGTCTCGCTCGTGAAGACGTGCCCGCGGCCTTCAAGCTCTTCGCGCAACTCGGCGAAGTTCTCGATGATACCGTTGTGCACGACGGCGATATGCCCGCCGCAAGAAGTGTGCGGATGCGCGTTCGCTTCGCTCGGTTTGCCATGCGTGGCCCAACGCGTGTGCCCGATGCCGCACGTGCCCTGGAAATCAAAATGCGACAGCGTGTGCTCCAGGCTCGCAACCTTGCCCTTGCGATGGATGACGGCAAGGGAGTCGCCCTCCTGCACCGCGATGCCGGCCGAATCGTAACCGCGGTATTCAAGCCGCGTTAAACCCTGAATAAGAATACCCTGAGCTGAGCGTTTGCCAGTATATCCCACGATTCCGCACATATGAGAGCTCCTTGTCGTCAGGCGCGGGCGCGCTTTTTTCCGCACCTATTCTAGGCGATTCGCGCAAGTTGAAAGTCCCCATAGACGTCAAAGCAGAAAATCAATCGGCAATGGCGCATCCTCGCGCGATGGCGCCGGCCAAGCCCCGCGAAACCACATCGCCACGGGTCCTGTCGCACACCCTGCTCGCGCGATTCGCCTTTCGAAATCCGCCGCGCTCGCGCGACTAACCGAAAGCCACTGCATTCTTTCGGAAAATATTGGCAGGCTGATTAGCTTTGAGCGATAATAAGGAGTTGTTTCAGACGTATACGTGTACGAAAGAGGTCCTGCATTATGTGGAGCAGCTGCCATCCAAAGTCGGATGACGACTTGAAGGAATGCGCCGAGCTGGGCAAATCGCTCAATCGTCTTTCCCAACCCACCATTCTCACCCTGCTTGCCCAATCGGAAACTCCGCTTCATGGCTATATCATCGTCCAGCAAGCGGCCAGCTCTCCGATGTTTGGCGGAAAGAAACCCGACGCGACAGGCGTCTACCGCGCGCTCAAGCGCATGGAGGAATCGGGGCTTGTCACCTCCGAGTGGGAAACTCCCGCCGAGGGATCGGCGAAACGCCTGTTCAAGCTTACAGAAAAGGGCCGTCGCTGCCTGCGTCGCTGGATCGACGCGCTCGCCTGCTACGAGCTCACGCTCGAAGAGCTTCGCAAGGACGCCGCCGACGCGCTCGGCATCGAGCTTCCCGACGCACCGACCTGCTCGCACTAGCTTTCGCACTCGATTCGCTCATGGCGGTGAGCCCCTCGACTGCGAGAGCTCCGCAATTGTTATCTCTCACCTGGAAAAGGAGCCCCATGAGCGAATCATCCGCGCGCCGCGCGCAAGATTACCCCGCAGTGTCCGGCCGCGACATCGCCGCACTGCAAGACCCGCGCCCCACGACCATCATCGGCGCATGCGGCGCCGGTGGCGAAACCTGCTTCGCCACCGTCATCTGGGTCACGCCGCTTTCTCACAATCCCCCGCTCATCGCCTTCGCCCTCCGTGCGAAATCGCGCACCATGCAGCTCATCCAACAATCGAGGGCCTGCAGCATCACCACGCTTCCCGCCACTGAAAAGGCCGTCGAGCTTGCAGAATACTGCGGCACCACCTCGGGAAACATCGCCGACAAGGCCTCGCAGGTCCCCCATTTCACCGCAACCGCAGAAAACGGCTCGCCCGTTCCCGTGCCCGAGCTCGCCTATGCATGGGAAGTTTGCGGAGTGAACGATATCCAGCAAGCCGGCGATCACCTGCTTGTCATCTGCAATGTGGAGAAAGCGCATATCGACTGCGAACGCGACGGAAAAGGCCAGCTCATTCCCCACGATATGCTCCTCTGCGTGCAACACGGCACCTACGCCGCCGACCGCGTGCTCTAGCAGGCCCGCAAGCCTCGAAGGACGACTTTCAGCGACCAAGGCGACCCTCTGCTGCTGCAGGCACCTTAGGGCTCGCGCATCACCGCTCAACCCAAAGAATAACACGGGGCTCTGCCACCTCAACGATGGCAGAGCCCCACACTTGTTTCTCACTTCGCTTTTCCCGGAGCCCTTATGTGCCCTCTCGCTTCCATCCCATGGGAAGCGGGCCGCACTCCTCGATGAGCGGGCACCCGCCGCATTCCTCCGTCACACCGGGGGCGATATCGTCCCAGGGAATCTCGATGAACCCCAAAACGCGATAGAACCCGATCGACTTCCCGCGTGCCACCAGGCGAATCTCGTCGTGATGCGCTCTGGCGTCGTCGATAAGCGCCCGCCCGACGCCGTACCCGCGCCACTGCTCGTTGATTACCACGGGGTTCACGTGCGCGATTCCCGCCTCACTGAACGCCAGACGGCAAAAACCAACGCAGTCGTCGTCCCCGTTCGCCGCGACGGTGACGTTCTCAAGCGAGGGGATGGCATCCATCCCCTCGTTGTACGCATAGTAATTGATAAGCGCCCAGTCGCTCTCGCGTGCCGGGCGCAGCGTAAATAAATCGCTCATGACCTGGCCTTATACTACATGATGGGCGGCACATAGATCTTCATGCGCGAGTGCGGGATGGCCTTCAGCGAAAGCTCGGTCAGCCCCTGCGCGACCGTCTCCAAGCGATCGGTCGGGATTCCCATGAACATCATGTCCTCGCCGATATCGGTCGCCGCTCGGCAGCCGTAGCATCCAAACGTGATGTTCGGCTCCTCTTTCATCAGGGGATACAACACCGCTTCCACGCACATCGAGTTAAATCCCGATGCATGGAAATCGAAGCGATGGCCGCTGTAGTAGCTCATCGACATGCACAGCCACATCATCTGCTCGGGTGTGCCAGTGAACACGACCACTTCGGGCTTGCGCACCGTCTTCGAAAGCGGTGCGACGTAGGTGGCGCGGCGGCTATGTGGCGGAAGCGTCGGGCGCTCGCGCACCATGCGCGCAGCGGCTTCCGCGTTCACCACCTTGTGGAAGAGCACGTAAATCTCGCCCGTCGCCAGCTTCTCAGGAACGCCCGTCATGCCGAAAATCGACGTACCATCAGGGCACGAATGGCGAAACGGCGGCATAAGGATGCTCGCACCGCGGCGCGCAGCCATCATCGCCTGGCAAAAGCGCAGGTTCTCAGACGGCATAGGGACGTCGGGCAGAAGCTCGTCCTTGTCGATGAGGCTCACCGCGACGGGGCGCCAGCGAAGGTCGAGCTTGTCCATGATGGTGCGCTCCAGCTCGGCATAGTGCCGGTGAAGCTCGGCGTCGATCGGCTCAGCGCGCGGCTCGTCCGCGAAGGGGTCATACGTTGCGTCCCCCTCGCATTCAACGGTGAGCGCACGCTGGGGACAGTTGCCCGCGCACGTAGTGCACCCCACGCAGTTGTCGATGTGCGCCGCGAAGGGATAGCCCTCCTCGTTCGCCTCGAGCACATTGCAGGGGCAAAATGCGATGCACAGGCCGCACTTCACGCAGCGCGACGCATCGTTTGCCACCGAATAAACGGTCTCGCTCGTGTCGTTGGAGGCGTCCCACAACGCGATCTGATCTTGAGTGTCCATGTTCGCTACCGCAATTCTTCCTTGCACCAAGGCGGATACACGCGTCGTCCCGAGGAGTCCGTCAGATGGTACGAGCAGAACGGAATGGCACGTCCATCAGGCACCGTGACCATCATGGAGCACTCGCGCAAACGCTGCGTGTCCATGGAGATGGCGTCCATGTAGTTCATGATGATGACCGACAGGCCGCTTTTCACCTCGACGCCCTTCTTGGAGAGGATGTCCAAGAACACCGAGCCCTGGGGACTGTCGGGGCTGTAGCCCTCGCGATATTCCTCGGTCGTCATCGCGCGCGTCGCGGGATAGAATCCGGACGGATGCGCGGGCACGCCCTCGGGCGGGGTGCCGTGCACCAGGAACACGCCGGTGTCGCACAGCGGGTTGGAGCACCCGAGCGGCCAGATGTCCTCCACACGCAGAAGGCCGTCGGACTGCTCGGCCAGATCGAAGATGACGTCGCCTGCGCTCATGGGCATGGCGCGCTCGGCGTCGAAACGACCAGAGGTGAAAGCAGGCTGCAGCGCGAGCCCCGCGACGACGTCGGCGTTCTCAAGCGAGAAGCGCAGAAGGTCGCCCAGCTGGTCGTCGTTGAGGCCGGAAACGACCGCGACGGAGAGCACCACCTGGATGCCGACCTCGCGGCAGCGCTCGATCACCTTGAGCTTGGTCGCGAGGATATCGCGCCCGCACGTGCCCTTGTACACGTCGCCCGTCAGGCCGTCGAAGGAGAGATACACGCCCGTGAGGCCCGCAGCGACAAGGTCTTCGAGATAGCCTTCCTTGTTCGCGATGACAAGGCCGTTCGTGTTGACCTCGATCCCCCAGAAGCCCTTTTCGCGACCCATGTAAATGATGTCGACCAGATCCTTGCGGCAGGTGGGCTCGCCGCCGGTGATCTGCACCGCGCCGTCGGTTCCCACCGCGTTCGCGATCACGTCGTACATCGCCGAGATCTCATCGAGCGTCGGGTCGCCCTCGCCGGTCTCGGCGCTCATGAAGCACACGGGGCAATGCAGGTTGCAGTTGCGCGTGACCTCGATCTCGAGCAGCGTGCCGCGGCGCTCATGGCGCGCGCAGGTGCCGCACCCGAACGGGCACTTGTCCGTCACGGGGATGGTGTTTTGCGGCTTGGTCTTCTCGAACGCCTCGGAGAGCAGCCACTCGTAGTGCTCAGCGGAGGGCCACATGCGCGTGTCGAGCTTGCCGTGTTCGGGGCACGTGCGCGTCATCCACACGACCCCCTCGTCGTCGGCGTACACCTCCGCCGGCAGCTCCTTCAGGCACGTCGGGCACAGTGCCCCCGTTTTATGCAAAGTACGCAAAATCTCGTCCTATCTGGTCTGAAACAACGGCCCGTTCCACGGGCCGCGAGAGATGGAAATCTCCCCTATCGCCGAAGCGTCAGCGAGCGGCGTTCCGGCGAGTGCAGCTGGCGTGAAAAGATTTCGACGCGTACTTCGATTCGCAAGAAATCTTTGGAGCGCCAGCTGTGCCGTCAGAGCGCCGCGCAGCGTCGGCCCGTTGTGGCGGCTGATAGGCCACCGCAACCTCCTATTCCTCGTCGATGTACTGACGAGGGTCGTGGTTGTCGTTCGGCGGCGTGGAAACGCGGATGTTCATGAAGTCGCACCAATCGAGCACGCGCTGCGGCACGTAAATCTCGGTCTGGTACTTCGCGGCCTCCTTGATCGCGCGGATGCAGGACACAGCGTGCGCGAGGTCGACCTTCTCGTCGATGTCGGCGACGGGCGTGAAGTACGCCGAGGGGATATCCATCTCCTGGAGCTTTTCCACGTACGCGTCGAGCGCGGGCTTACCGGTGAGGTTGTAGTACACACCCTGATGGTTAATCGGCGTGTTGTAGCTGAAGCCGACAAGCGACGTGCCGCATTCCTGGCAGGGAGCCTGCACGAAGCCCGGGGTCCCCAGGTCTTGGAAGTAGTCCAGCCACTGGAAAGCCTGCGAGATATGGGTGATCGGCATGGTCGGAACGTCGCCTCCAACGGAGACGATGTGCTCATAGCCCATGTCGAAGATCTGCTTGAAGGCATCGTCGAAGTGGTCGTCGAACGTGGCTCCCTTGTCGGTGATGTAGTGGATCTCCATGGGCCACTTGCCAAGCGAGTCGTACGTCTCGCGCATGAGCTCGACGTTGTCTGCCGGCGTGGTCGACACGAAGAAGTCGTAGGTGATCTTATCGACCGACGGATCCTCGGCAACGAGGGCGTCGTTGTCCGCCTGCATCGACAGAAGCGCCTGCATGCACATCTCGCTCACGTCGTACAGGCAACGGCGGAACAGCTCTGCCGCCTGCTCGGGGCTCAAAAAGCCACCGCGCTCAATCGTCAGGCGCGTCTTCACCAGACCCGGGACGGGCGGCTTGCAGAACAGGAGCAACGCTTGTTTTTTCTCTGCCACAATACTCTCCTTCGTATATCACTCGCTCGGTTTCGAGCGCATTCACCATTAGTGCACCTTGCACATTATAGGACGCGAGCCGCTATCTGGCATCGTCCTTGTCCGCATCGGTACGTTCTTTCATGTAGGGATCATCTTGCCACGAAAGGGTTGCATCGACCTTCCTGATCACGCAATCGATGGCGTTGTACCACCAGGTGCCGATCATGGGCTCGCCCGTCGCAACCGAGCAGGTCGTCAGGCAGTTCACGTTCGACTCCCACATGCCGCCGAAATCGGGCGCGCCCGGCGTCCACTCAGGGTGCCACCAGCCATAATCGACGTTCACCATATCGTCGCGCATCTTTCGCACCTCCAGCACGAAGCGCGCGCTCCCCTTGTCAGTGGCAACCTCGACGGTGTCTCCCGCGCGAAGTCCCAGCCGCTGAGCCGTCGCGGGCGAGATTTCCACCGCAGGATGCGGCGAGGATTTGCGGAACTTCGGGTTGTTGAAGTACATCGACGCGTTGTAGGGCTGCTTGCGCGCGCCCGTGACCATCGCCAGATGAGCTCCCCCGCACGCCTCGGCGCGTGCGACGAGCTCGTCCGAGCAAAGCGAGAGGCAGGGCGCTGGCTCGGGCAGGCGCTGGCCACCGAAATCGGGAAGGATCTCGCTTGCGAGCTCGATCTTCCCCGTGGTGGTGGCGAAGCCCCGCGGGTTGCCCGTCTCGTCGGGATACAGATACTTGAAGGGGACGGGCGGGCGGAAGTACATGCCGCGCTCGCAGTATTCTTCCCAGGTCATGCCTGCGCGGGCGAGCACTTCCTCGAGCGCGTCCTTGAACGTCTCGTGCGGCCATGCCTCTGCCTGCCCCAGGCGAAGCCCCAAAGCGCGGAAGATGTCGTAGTCGCTTCTGCGCTCGTAATACGGCTCGACCGCAGCCGGGCCACCGTAGGCGATGTTCGCAACGCCGCCATGCTGCTGGAAAAGCGGGCGCTCGATTGCGCCTGCGCAAGGCAGGACGAAATCGGCAATCGAAGCGGTCGGCGTCAGGTAGTAGTCGATCACCACGATCAGGTCGAGGCCCATGAGAGCGTTGAACACGCGATGCGTGTCGGCATAGGTGAGCAGCGGGTTCGTCGCGTTCACGATGAGCGCGCGCACCGGATAGGGCTCGCCTGTCTCCATCGCGCGGAGTACGAGATCGGGATGAGCCGAGGTCATGTAGCGTGTCGGAAGCCTGCAACCCAAGCGCTCGGTCACCTTCTGCACTTTCGCATAGCCCTCGTAGCATTGAAGCGGGGTGTAGGGGGTGTTCAGGCAGCGCGCCTTGTGCTCGGGTGCCATCTCGTCGGTCATCTCGAGCTCGACTTCCGTGGTGAAGTCGCTCATCTCGGTGATGATGCAGGCGCCGGGCTTGTCGACGTTGCCCGTGATCGCACGCAAGCAGCAGATCGCACGGTGCGTGGGCGCCACGTTGCGGCCCGACTGGTCGATGCCGCGCCCTGACACGAGCGCCGCCGCCTGGGCACGCCCGAACCAGCGCGCTGCGGTGCGGACGTCATCGGCCGACACGCCGCAGAACTCGGCGACGTACTCGGGCGTGTAGCGTGCCACATGGGCGGCGAACTCGTCGAAGCCGTGGCACCATTCCGCCACGAAATCGCGGTCGTAGAGGCCCTCGGCGATGATGACGTTCGCGAAGCCGAGCGCAAGGGCGCAATCCGTGCCCGTCTTCGGCGCGATCCACAGATCGGCGCAGGAGGCGGTCTTGGTGTAGCGTGGATCAATCACCACGAGCGGCGTATCCGACTTGCCGATGCGGCGAATCGACTGCCACCAGAGCGAATTATCCGACTCGGCCGGGTTCGTTCCCCAGATGAAGACGCATTCCGTGTCGTCGTTGATGTCGGCCTCGATCGTCCAACCAAACGTGAGCGCGTCCATCCAGATGCGCGGGTTCCAGCAGATCTGCCCGATACCCATGTTGTTCGGCGAGCCAAACACGTTCATGAAGCGGTGCAGCGGCCAAAACGACGCATGCGGCCCGCCGATCATGGACGCAAGCGTTTCTGAGCCATACTGGTCGCGAAGCTTCGACAGGCGCTGAGCGATATCGTCAAGCGCCTCGTCCCAGCTCACGCGCTCCCATTCGTTCGCCCCGCGCTCACCCACGCGGCGCAGGGGGTAGTTCACGCGGTCGTCCCCATCGAGCACGTCGAGGTTCATCTTCCAACGGCGGCACCCCGCGAGCACCTTCGGGTCGTAAGGGTATCGCGAAGGGTCGGGCTCCAAATCGACGACGCGCCCATCTTCCACCGTCGCATGAAACGCGCAGAGATACCCGCAGAAATGACAGTTCGTTTTGCGCACCTCGCGCATTTACGCATCCTCCTTCGCGGCTCCCTCGCCGCCGAGTCCAACGAAATTCCTCGCGCCTTGCCCCTGCTTCTCGACGCCAAGCGAGTCGTCGAACAGGAAGCGCAGCTTCATGTAGGCATCGGCATGATACCAGTCGATGCGCCAGTTGAAGAGCAGCTCAAGATAGTGGAACACCGGAACCTCGCGCTGCGCCATCATCAGCTGGAACGTGCAGCTCACGCACGCCGTGACAATCGCGCTCGCACCCAGCTCGGACGCGTCTTGCCCGTGCTCTTGCGCCTGGCTGTCGGCAAGCTCGGTCTTCCCGGCGGCGCGGGCAAGCGACCCGCAGCATACCGAGCGCTTGCGCACCTTCTCGCCCTCGACAAGCAGCTCCTCGGGCATGAGCGCGCGCAGCCCGTCGGCGAACTCACCCGTCTTCTTGTCGGGGCACGAATCGTGCGGCATGAAGAGAAGCGACTCGGGTGCCTCGCATGCCTCGGTGGGATTGCCCGCCTCGTCGTACCAATCGGGATGGCGCCAAACAAGCTCACGGTTGAGCATCTCGCGCGCGATGCCGGCGTCGATGCGGTAGCCCATCTTCGCGAGCAGCGACGGGAGCGCGACGATTTCCACATCCTGCGTGCGCTCATCGCGGGCAAGGGCGCCCCGAAGCGCGAGCACGCAGTTCGGGCATGCGGCGACGATGCGACGCGTGCCGCGGGCAGAAACCTGCTCGATAAGCTCAGCCTCGAACGAGCGGCGCTGCGCCGGTCCGTCGGGTTCGTACTGCAAGATCTTGCCGCAGCAAAGAAGCGAGATGCCATCGACCTCCCCCGCTGATTTCAACAGGTCGTACACCGACTGCACGAGCGGCAACCCGTAGTTGATAAGCGAGCACCCTGGAAAGAACAGCGATGCGCAGGTGCTTGGCTCATCCGACCGCTCGACCATGAGCGTCTGCAACCCCGGGTAATCGCACGTAATAGAGCTTCCCGTCAACGCATCATCGAATGCATAAGGTCCCACAGCGTTTCCCTCCTCCCCCTGCCTTGATTGCAGAGTTTTCCATCATCAATGCGAATGCGGCCCAACCGCTTCGCCCTCATGTAAGAAAACTGCGCATGATACAAGGCGAACCCGACCTCGTGCAAGGTCGGGTTCGCGACATGCTCGATCAAGTACCCAGATTATACGACCTGGGGCACAAGCGAGAGCTTAGTACATGTTCTCGCCGTAGGTCCAATGCTCGACGAACTCCGCATGGGGGTCGGCCGTGCGATTGTAGTAACGGTTCTCGCCCGGAATCTCGGCGCGCTCGTCGGAGTACACGCAGAGGTAACGGAGCAGCAGACCGCCGCAGAGCACGAGGACGGGAGCCACCACGGTGGATGCCGCGGAGTCGGCGCCGAAGACGTACAGGAAGAACGGGAGGACCAAACCGCAGACGATCATGCCGAGCCAGAACAGCGGGGCGGTCTTGCCGACGACCCAGCGACGGGCAACTGCCTTCTGGGTGACGTTGCCGGCGCCCAGGAAGGAGAGGATCATGATAAGCAGAACGGTAACCTCAGCGCAGACCAGGATGATGTCGACGACATGAATGATCTCGTGGATCTCCTCGGTGGCGGCAAGCAGGGCCACGGTCGGCTCAGCGAAGATGCCCAGCGACAGCGCGATAGCGGCGCAAGCGGTAGACAGAGCCGAGATGGTGAACAGCACGGGCAGCGCAGGGGTCGCCCAGAAGGAGTGAGCCTTCAGGGTCGAGAGCATGACGCCCGTGTACACCATGATGCCGAAACCGGCGATACCGGCGATCGTGGCGAACACCGGGGTACCGCCGCCGAACACGGAGGCGATGGCGCCCAGGAAGCCCCAATCAAGCGGCAGCACGTCCAGATAGCCGAGCAGCCAGAAGATGTCGCCGAACATGGCAATAACCAGGAGCGTTGCGCCCCATTTGATGATTGCCGTCGCCGTTGTCCACACTCGCCAGAACACAAGCGGCTGACCGAGCTCGAACACGAGGAAGAAGCAGCCGATAGCAAGCGCAGCGAGCGCGAAGAACATCGGCACGAAGAAGAGCGAGCCCGTGCCAGGGTTGACGATGAGGCTCATGATAGCCGTGAGGCACATGATGCCGCCGCCGAGGCCACCCAAGAACAGGTAGATGACAATCGGCGCTTCCCAATAATGATGCTTCATTATCGCTGACCTCCCAAATCCGGAATGTAGTAGACCTGAGGCTCCGTGCCGTGCTCGGTGAACAGGCGCTCGGTGTGAAGCGAGTTGACGAGCTTCGACACTTCGCTGTTGGGATCGTCCAGGTCGCCGAAGATACGGGCCTTCTGATGGCACGTCTGCACGCAGTACGGCATCGAGCCGGGCTCCTCCGCGCGGCGGTCCTTGCAGAAGGTGCACTTGCGCACGAAGCGATGCAGGCGCGGGCCGAGCACCGAGGTGTCGCGCATGCCGTAGGGGCAGGCGTTGACGCACACCTTGCAGGCCATGCACTTCTTGGAGTCAACCCATACCACGCCGTCGTCGTCCTGCTGGGACGCACCGGTCGGGCAGCAGGGGACGCACTCGGGGTTGGCGCAGTGCATGCACAGCGTCGGGGTGTAGGTGCGATGGACGTGGGGCCATTTGCCCTGAGCGCCCTCGGTCACCACAGGGTTGTAGATGATATCGAGCGGCAGGTCGTTCCACGTACGGCAGGCAACCGTGCAGGAGTGACAGCCGATGCAACGACGCTGGTCGATGACCATAGCATAACGAGTCATTATCTATCCTTTCCTACTCGATAGCCTGATTATTCCTCGATGGCTTCGTAGCTCATCGTGTAACGCTTGCCCGTTTCCTCGTCGACGAGGCCGTTTGTGGTGGGGTCGTATGCCCAGCCATAGTAGGCGTCATGGTAGACGTTGGTCGCAGGATCGATCAGCCAACCGCTTTCGGGGTTGTAGATATAGGGCTTGTCGCCGAGGCGGGCATAGCCCTTCTCGCGATCCCACGTGAGCTGCTCGGGCACTGCGTAGGGAGCGTCCTGGCCCGGGTACAGGCGAATGCCTGCGAGCTCAGCGATCTCCTCGCGCTCCATCGTGTACTTCTTGCCGGTAGCCTTGTCCATGAGGCAGTTCTCGGCGGCAACGTAGTACCAGCCGGTGTGAGCATCGACATACTCGTTGGTCTTCGGGTCGATGAGCCAACCGGAATCGTCCAGGCGGAACTGGGTGGAATCCTGGTAGAGCGCATCGTTTTGCCACTGCCAGCTAAAGCCCTCGGGAACTTCCTTCGTGCAAGCAGGAGCCTCGAAGGGAATCTTCTCCCAGCGAAGCACGCGGTGCTTGAGGTCCTCGGGGTCGGTAGAGATGCCAGGCTTCTTCGCACAGCCAGGAATAGACCAGGTCTTGTCCTTAGCGTTCCACTCGTGGTCGGCCTCGGTGCACTTGTAAACCTTGCACATCAGGCCGCGGTTCGCCCAGGAGCCGCCCATCGGGTCGCAGTCCCACTCGTCGACAGAGGTGAGGACGTTGGTGTTGGACTCGAGGCAGCCAAACGGGTTGTCAAGGTCGATGTTGGTGTCGCGCTCGGGGAACCACCAGCCACGCGGCACGAACACGACGCGAGGATCAACCTCGGGCTCGACGTTCGCGCGCATCTTGATGCGGCCGCGCTGGGTCTCGATCCAGCACCAGTCGCCGTGCTCGATGTCAAGCTTCTCAGCGAGCTCGGGGTTGATCGAGTAGTACGGATCCGGGTACAGGTAGCGCATGCCCGCCATCTGGAAGTGCTCGGAGTGGTGGTACGGCATGAAGCCGCCGCCCGTGGTGAGCACGATCGGGTACTCTTCGGCGAGTTCCGGATTGTCGATGTCGTTTTCAGCGCAGGGCAGGTAGGTCGGCATGCCAGGATAGCCCAGCTCGCGCAGAATCGTGGAGTTGCACTCGATCTTGCCGGTCGGCGTCCAGAAGCCACCGCGCGTGACGTACTTGTTCTGGTGCAGCGGCGGATAGTACATGCGGATGTTGTTGACGAAGTCGTTCCAGTCGGTGCAGGGAAGACCCAGCGGAGCGATGATGTAGGAGTAGACTTCCTCTTCCGTCTCCCACGGCCAGTTCGCGGGATCTTGACCGCAGGCCAGGCCGAGCATGCGCCAGAAGGACATGTCGGTGTGACGGTCGAACTTCGGCTGGATGGCGCGGCGGCCGCCCATGACGGAGTCGGTTGCGCCGTAGTGCGTGACGATCGTCGGACGCTCGAGAGCGCCGGCGGCCGGGAACACGTAGTCGGAGAAGAGAGCTGCCGGGGTCATCCAGTAATCGACGGTGACCAAGAACTCGACCTTCTTCAGGGCGGCGAGCGTCATCTTGGAGTCGCCGTAGGAGTTCACCGGGTTGGTCGCATTGCAGATGAGAGCGCGGATCTGGTAGGGCTCGCCGGTGAGGATCGCCTTGAACACGCTCGGGCCGTGAGCCTCGCAGAACCACTCTGCGGGAAGCGTCTTGCCCCAGGTGCGCTTGGCATTGTTGGAGATGAGCGTGTAGCCGGGCCAAGAGGTCAGCTTGAACTTGTCAGAGCCGATCTGCTTCGCCTTCTGCTCCTCGGGAAGCAGCTCGTTGAGCTCGAGCTCTTCGTCGGTGATGAAGTTGAGGGCAGGGCCGGGCATGCCGTCGCCGCCGGGAACCTCGAGGTTGCCGGTGATGGCGCGCATGAGCTGACGTGCCTGAGAGCCGGTCGCGGACGCAGGTCCGAACTGGTCCCAAGAGCAGCCCCACTGGATGCAGCCGGGCTTGGTGGTCGCGTACATGCGAGCAGCTTTGCGGATGTCCTCCGGGTCGAGCCAGGTGATGGGGGCAGCCCATTCCGGCGTGTACGGAGCCATGTGCTCACGCAGCTCCTCGAAGCCGTCGCACCACTGGTCGACGAACTCGAAGTCATAGAGGAACTCGTTGATGATGACGTTGAGCATCGCGAGCGAGAGCGCGGTGTCCGAACCCGGTCGCAGCGGCAGCCACAGGTCTGCCTTGCAGGCGGTTTCGGAGAAGCGCGGGTCGACGTAGATGATCTTCATGCCCGCGAGCTGAAGGTCGGTGTAGCCGTGCATGGAGGGCAGCGAAGATGCGCCCGGGTTCATGCCCCAAAGGATGAGGCAGCGAGCAGCGCCCAGGTCGGTCTCGAACGGAGACCAGCCGGCGACGACCGTCTCGGCCATGAACGTCGGGATCCAGCACAGAAGTGCGTTGTGGAAACCGTTCGGCGTGCCGAACTGGTTCAGGAAGCGGCGACGCGCCCAGTCATCGGTGCGGGTCGTGCCACCGGCGGAAGCAACCGCCTCAGCGCCCGACTCGGCCTTGATCTGGTTGAGTCGCTCGGCGACCTCTTTGATCGCCTGATCGTACGGGATCTGCTCCCATTTGTTCTCGCCCTTCTCGCCAGCGCGCTTGAGCGCGTGGTTGATGCGGGCGGGATGGTTGACGTGCAAAAGCGCGCTCGTTCCGCGGCAGCACAGACCACCCTGGTTGTTGTAATCGGGATCGCCTTCGATCTTGATTACGTCGCCGTCCTTGACATAGGCAAGGACACCGCAGTTGGCATGGCAGAAATAGCACTGCGTTCTGATGCGCTCGACGCCTTCGGCGAGTTCGCCGTTCTCGTCGTAAATGCTGACCTTATCAGCCATCTACCTTCCCCTCTTCTTCTCGTCCTACAGACACCTACTATTCGGTTCGTCGGGTTTTTGCGACCTGCGCATTGTCCGAAAGCGCACGGCACGCCCCGACGCGTTGACAGCGGTAGTGTACGGAAGAGTCCCTCTGCAAGCATCGCCCCGCCAGTCTGAATTCCCCCGACGGATAAACCCCGCAGTATGAGCCAAGGATGAGCCTCCCTGTATGCCACCACTCGCCGATTTCGCGACACCGAACGCGAAAAAACACAGGTTTAGCCCCATGGCTTGACGCGAACGACTATTCGACCGAATCTTCGTTAGGGATTATAGCTATTGCCTATGGATTGCCGCGATACTTCGCCCCCCGAAAGGGGCAGCTTTGCATGGCGAGCGGGGTATAATCGTCGGCGTATGGCGTAGGGAGAAAAGAGACTTCTATGAAAAACCACACGTTCACCTTCATGGGCACAGGCGCAGGCTGCGGCGTGCCTTCGTTTTTCTGCGACTGCCCCGCGTGCGAAGAGGCCAGGGCGAATCCGCGCGCGAGGCGCGGAGATTGCGGGACTATGATCAAAGGCGAGAAGACGCTTCTCATCGACACGCCGCCTGACCTGCGTCATCAGTGTATTCGCGAGAACGTGCGGCGCATTGACGAGGTCCTGTACACCCACTGCCACTCCGACCACGTGGGAGGGCTTTTGGAACTTGAGTACCTCGTGCAGCTCAAGCAGAAAGAGGCGCTTCCCGTCTACGGCAGCGCCGAGACGCTTGCAGGCATCGCGCAGGAGTTCCACTACATGACCTACGCGCTCGACATGCGCGAGATCGCACCAATGGGCACCGTTGAGTTCGACGGCGTGAAGTACACGGCGCTCCCCTGCACCCACGCGGCGGGCACTTATGGATATCTCATCGAGACGGGCGACACGCGCATGTTCTACGCCTCCGACACCGGAAAGCTGCCGCCCGAGACCTATGAGCGGCTGCAAGATATCGACATCCTCGCGATGGACGCGACGTTCTGGAAGAACAATTGGTCCCCCGCCGCGCACCACAGCGTGCAGGAATGCATCGAGGAGGGGCTGTCGCTCGACGCGGGCAAGATCTATCTCACGCACCTGTGCATGCACTACGATGAGCCGATCACGCTCGTGGAGCTCGAGGAGTTCCTCAAGCAGTACGAAGGTCGCGTCGAAGCCGCCTACGACGGGCTCACGTTTGAGATTTAGTGCTTGACCACTACTAGATTACGTCCTATACTGCAGGAGGTCTGAAACACGAAGAGCCGAGGATGCCGCCACATCCTCGGCTCTTCCTTTTATGGTGCGAGAGTTTCTACCCGCGAACCTCGGCGCCCGTCGCCGAGCACACCTTCTTCACCATGCGCTCGTGCGCCTTCTCCGCCTCGTCGCTCGTGAGCGTGCGGTCGGCGGCGCGGTAGGTGAGCGCATACGCCATCGACTTCTTACCGGCGCCGAGACGCTTCTCGTCGCGGTAGACATCGAACAGGCGCACGTCTTCGAGCAGCTTTCCGCCGGCGGACGTCATGCACTGGACGAGGCGCTCGTGGGTGACGTCCTCATTGACAACGAACGCGATATCCATCGACACCGCGGGGAACGTGGGCACGTCAACGTAGTCGCGCGCCGGACGAGCCGCACGCTCGAGCGCCTCGAGGTCGAGCTCGAAGGCGACGACGGGGGCCGCCGCGTCGTAGGCCGCCACGGCGAGTGGATGGAGCTCGCCCACCCAGCCAAGCGACGTGCCGCCCGAGAGCATCTCGGCAGCGCGGCCGGGCTGCAGCTGCGGCGCCTCGTCGGCGGCGAGCGCCTTGAAGCGCACCTTGGGAAGCGCAAGCTCGCGCGCGAGGTTCTCGAGCACGCCCTTGCCGTCGAAGAAGTCGTAGGGAGCAGGCGCCTCGTTCCAACCGGCGTCGCGCACGGCACCGGCCAAAACGCCGGCGAGCTTCTCGCGCTCCTTGGGCTTTTTCTTGCCCTCATGGGCGAAGAACACGCGACCCATCTCGTAGAGCTGGATGTTTTTTACGCCGCGGTTCTGATTGTGAGCGACGGAACGCAGAAGGCCGGGGATAATGCTTTGGCGCATGACCGACTGCTCGGCGTTCATCGGGTTCAGAAGCTCGACGGCCTGGCCGAGGCCCTCAAGCGGCAGGCGCAGACGCTCGATCTCGCTCGGCTCGGCGAACGAGTAGGTCATCGTCTCGTTCATGCCGCAGGCGCGCAGCGTGTCGTTGACCTTGTTCTTCACGTGCTGCTCGTGGCTCACCGTGCCGAAGCGGCCGCGACCGCCGGGGAGCGTGGCCTCGATCTGGTCCATGCCGTAGAGACGCAGCACCTCCTCGTAGAGGTCGATCTCACGCGGCAGGTCGGGGCGGAACGTCGGCGACGTGACCGCAAGCGTGTCGGCGTCCTCACCGTCTTCCACCTTGCAGCCCAGACGGCCGAGGATCTCCACGATGAAGTCGCGGGAGATGTCGGCGCCCATCATCGCGTTGAAGCGCGGGATGCGGAAGGCGAGGTGAGCCTCTTCGGAGACGTTCGGCCACTCGTCCACGATGCCTGTACCGCCGCCGATGGAGCCAGACACCTGACCGCCGGCGACTTCCACGATGAGCGCCGCCGCAGCAGCGGAGCGCTCCTCGATGCCGTGGTCGTCAACGCCGCGCTCATAGCGCATGGAGCTTTCAGAGATAAGCCCCAGGTTGCGCGAGGTGCGCGAGGTGCGGCCCGGCTCGAAGGTCGCCGTCTCAAGGAGGATATCGGTGGTCTCCTCGGTGACCTCGGTGTCAAGGCCGCCCATGACGCCCGCGAGCGCCACAGGACCGCGCTCGGGCGTGGCGATGACAGTCATGTCGGAAGTGAGCGTGCGTTCCACCTCGTCGAGCGTGGTGAACTTCGTGCCGTCCTCCGCCTCGCGGATTACCACGTGGGCGCGCCCGTCTGCGCCTTTCAGCTTGTTCAGGTCGAAGGCGTGCAGCGGCTGACCGAACAGGAACAGGATGTAGTTCGTCACGTCGACGATGTTGTTGATGGAGCGCTGCCCGATGGCGGCGAGGCGTTCGACCATCCAGTCGGGCGACGGGCCCACCTTCACGCCGCGGATGACGCGGGCGGAATAGCGCGGGCAGCGCACGGCGTCCTCGATGGTCACGGCAACGTCGTCAGCGCCGTCGTCGACGAGCTCGAGCTTCGCAGCCATCTCGTCAAGCGGGCTTTTCCGATCGCGGCGATACATCGCGCCCATCTCGCGCGCGAGCCCCACGATCGAAAGGCTGTCAGGGCGATTCGGCGTGATCTCCAGGTCGAGTACCGTGTCGGTCAGCTTCAGATAGTCGGCGATGGGAGTACCCACCGGGGCGTCATCGGGGAGGATCCAGATGCCCTCGTGGTCGGAGCCGAGCCCCAGCTCACGTCGCGAGCAGCACATGCCGGCACTCGCAACACCGCGCAGCTTCGACTTCTTGATCTTGAAGTCACCAGGAAGCACAGCCCCCACTGTCGCAACGGGAAGCTTGATTCCCGCCTTGATGTTCGGCGCGCCGCACACGATCTGCACGGGCTCGCCCGCGCCCGTGTTCACCGTGACCACATGCATATGGTCGGAATCGGGATGCGGCTCGCAGGTCTCGACGTAGCCTACGACCACGCCATCGAACGTGGCGCCGAGCACCTCGACGCCTTCGACGCCCGTGCCCGTAAGATCGAGCTTGTCGCAGAGCGCCTTGGCGTCGGTCGGCACCTCCACGTATTCGTTAAGCCATTTCAGCGATACTTTCATGACTCTCTCTTTCTTGCAATTTGCCTTGTAGCGTTTGAGCTCGGCAGGCGTGCGCCACGCGCAGTTCCGCACGAGCCGAACAGCCCAGTGGGCTGTTCGTGCGAGTCAGGACTGTTTGAGCATGGCGTACGTCGGCCGAGCTCAAACGCGGTCCTACATTTAGAACTGGCGCAGGAAGCGCATGTCGCCTTCGAGAAGCATGCGCAGGTCGGGCACGTTGTACTTCAGGCACGCCACGCGTTCGACGCCGACGCCGAACGCGAAGCCGGAATACTCCTCCGGATCGATGCCCGACATGGTGAGCACGTTCGGGTCGACCATGCCGCAGCCGAGGATTTCCAGCCAGCCCGTGCCCTTGCACATGCGGCAACGCTCGCCGTCGTGCAGATGTCCCGTGCCGCCGCACACGCCGCAGGAGACGTCGGCCTCGGCGGAGGGCTCGGTGAACGGGAAGTAGTGCGCGCGGAAGCGGGTCTTGCGATCGGGCCCGAACATCTGCTTGCAGAAATAGTCGAGCGTACCCTTAAGGTCGCCGAACGAGATGCCCTTGTCGATGACCAGGCCCTCAATCTGGGTGAACTGCGGAAGATGCGAAGGGTCGGCCACGTCGCGGCGATACACCTTGCCGGGCGCGATGATGTAGATCGGCGGCTTTTGGTCCTCCATCACGTGCACCTGCACACCGGAGGTCTGCGTGCGCAGGAGCACGTCGGACTCGCCGCGCACAGACGACGCCTCACCCGAAAGATCGCGTACGTAGAACGTGTCCTGCATCGAGCGGGACGGATGGTCCTTCGGGGCGTTCAACGCCTCGAAGTTGTAGTAATCGGTCTCAACCTCGGGGCCGTGGACAACCGTATAGCCCAGGCCAAGGAAGATTTCCGACACTTCGTCGGTGATCGCGTTGATCAAATGGCGCGTGCCCATCTGCTGCGCGCGGCCGGGGAGCGTGACGTCGACGGCGCTTGCGTCGATCGCGGCTTCCATCTCGGCTGCTGCGAGCTTCTTCTTGCGCGCTTCAAGCGCCTCTTCCACCACGTTGCGCACCTCGTTGACCGTCTTGCCGACGACGGCGCGCTCTTCCTTCGCGACCTTGCCCATGCCGCGCAGGTAGCCCGTAAGCGTGCCCGCCTTGCCGAGCACCGCCACGCGCACGCTCTCGAGCGCCGCCGACGTGTCGGCTTCCGCGATGCGCGCAAGGGTTTGCTCACGCAGTTGCGCGAGCTCGTCCGTGATCGCCATAATCACCTTCACCTCTCGTATCGAGCGCCCCACCTGGCCCAAAGGGCGCTCCGCCAATAAAAAAGGGCTTGCCATCTCGCCCTGGAAGACGCCGCCTTCGCGTTCGCCTTCATTTCCAAGGACGAGAGACAAGCCCTCGCGGTACCACCCTGGTTGATACCTTCCCCCGACAGCGCGACCCGCTGCGCCGCCCGAGAGGCATCCACTCGTTTCGCCTGATGACGGAGGCAAACCGTCGCACCCTACTTCGTTCGTCTCGCGGGATAACCCCGCGTCCGCGTTCAGGCGCGCTGCTCGGAAGGGAATCGCACGCCGCGTCGCTTGGGGCCTTTCAGCCGATGAACCCCATCTCTGGAAGCTTCGCCGTACGTGCGCTGTCTTCGTTATCGCATGTGGGAGAGAGTATAGCGCAAGGACCGCCCGCCATGGGGAAAATCCACAACGCGAAACGCGAGGAGCGAGGAGCGGCCCGGCAAAGGGGCGAACGCGACAACCTCTGGAAGCAGCAGACCCCAACGTAGGACAACCGAAGCCAACATAGAGGGGAATTCGGCGCGCACGAAAGGCCGCCGAAACAGATGCGTGCTACCATGGGCTCCTGTCCGATTGCTCGGGAAGGAGCCCTTTTCATGCGCGATGCGTCCTTGTGCGATTCTGCCGCCGGGCGGAAGAGTGCGCCCGATAGCGCGAGGGGATGTGCGTCCGCTTGCGGATGTGCGCCCGAAAGCCCGAAGGCTTCCACTGCCGACCGCACGCTCGCAAGCCCGCAGCTGCACATCCGCCTGGCCTCGACCGACGACGCGGACGGCATCCGCGCGGTGTACGCCCCCTTCGTCGATACGCCCGTGACTTTCGAGGAAGAAGCCCCCTCTTGCGAGGCATACCGCGAGCGCATCGCCGAGATCTGCGAGAAGTACCCCTGCCTCGTCGCCGAGGAGGGCGGCCGCATCGTCGGGTTCGCCTACGCTCATGAGCTGCGCGAGCGCATCGCCTTCCAATGGAACGCCGAGCTTTCCGTCTACCTTGCGCCCACCACGCAGGGCCAAGGCGTGGGAAGCCGCCTGTACGCCGCGCTTATCGAGCTTCTGCGCCTTACGGGCATAAAGGCGGTCTACGGCGTGGTAACCTCCCCCAACCCCGCAAGCGAGCGCTTGCACCGCGCGTTCGGGTTCGCGCTCATGGGAACACAGCCGCACGCGGGTTTCACCTGCGGCGCGTGGCACGATGTCTCCTGGTACGTACGCGAAATCGCCCCTTTCGAAGACGCGCCCACGCCGCCCGCGCCCTTCCCCACATACGCAAGCGCGCACCCCGACCAGGTGAGCGAGGTCATCGCGCAAGCAAAGGAGAGGCTGCGACTGTAGCGCGCACGGGAAGAAAAGGGCAGCCCTGCAGTTGAAACCCGCGCCGCGACCTTTCCCCGCACGCAGCTCGCATGAAAAAACGCGGATGCAAGCCTCACGGGCCCGCATCCGCGCTTGATAGCACGCGCACGTTTTCCAGAAAGCTCTATTCCTCAGCAGCAGCTCCACTGATGCGCGCCTCGGGGTTCGCAAACATCTCGCGATCGAGCGTCTTGTTCACATTCGCCGACGTAACGCCCGCGACCATGGAGTCGCTCACGTTGAGCGCGGTGCGGCCCATGTCGATGAGCGGCTCGACCGACGCCATAAGGCCCACGATCTCGATCGGCAGGCCCATGGTGCCGAGCACGATGAGGCTTGCGAACGTGGCGCCGCCGCCAACGCCTGCCACGCCGAACGAGCTGATTACGATGATGGCAATCAGCATGACCACCCACATCGGGTCAAACACGTTGATGCCGACCGTCGGCGCGATGAGCGTGGCCATCATAGCCGGGTAGATGCCCGCACAGCCGTTCTGCCCGATGGACATCCCGAAGCTCGCCGCGAAGTTCGCCGTGGCCTCGTCAACGCCGAGCGCCTTCGACTGCGTCTCGATGTTCATGGGCAGAGCGCCCGCGCTCGTGCGCGATACGAACGCGAAGGAGAGCACGGGGAACGCTTTCTTCAGGTATGTGACGGGGTTCACGCGGTTCGCCGCGAGAATGACCAGGTGCACGACGAACATCGCGATAATGGCCACATACGAGAAGATGATGAACTTGCCCAAATCGACGATTGCCGCGAAATCGCTCGTGGCCATGACGTTCGCGATGAGCGCCATGACGCCATAGGGGGTGAGCCCGATGACCATCTTCACGATGCACATCACGATGCCGTAGAGGCTATCGATGATGCGGCGGAAGAGATCGGCCTGCTCAGAGTCGCGATTGCGAAGCTTCAAGTAAGCCATACCCACGATAGCCGAGAAGATAACCACGGCGATGGTCGACGTCGAGCGGGTACCGGCCAAGTCGGAGAAGACGTTCGTCGGGATGAACGACAGGATGGTCTGCGGGATCGTGGTGTCGGCCACCTTGTCGGAGCGCGTCTGCAGCGCGTCCATCTTCGACGCATCGACCGTGCCCTGCGTGAAGTCGGCGCCGGCCAGACCCGAGAAAGCGATGGTGGCCCAGCCGAACACGGCGGCGATGGCGACCGTGCCCAAAAGCACCACGAGCACCGAGATGCCAATCTTGCCCAGATTCTCCGTTGCCTCCGTTCGCGTGAACGCGCCGACGATCGCCACGAAGATGAGCGGCATCACGAGCATCTTGAGCAGGCTGATATAGCCCGTACCCACAAGCGACATCCAGTCGAGCGCGCACTTCGCGGCATCGGACCCGCGGCCCAAGGCCAGCTGGATGGCAACGCCCAGCACGATGCCCATGCCGAGCGCCGAGAACACGCGGACCGTGAACGACAGCCCCTTGTTCTTCATGAATTTCAACACCGCAAGTAATGCGGCGAAGACGATTAAAACGACAGCAACCGCCGCCCCCACCTCGAATGACATTGCATACTCCTTCAACGCACAATTCCTACTGAACAGGTGGTTATTATCGCGCTTCATTCCTACAGTTTCAATAGGAAATCTAGGAAATCGGGGCATGCCGTCGGTTAAAAACGAGGGGATGCGGGATGTCCACTAGAGCGCGCTGAGCAGCCGGAAAGGACACGGCAGTTACGCGGGCGTGCGCAGGGTCGCGTCAGAGCGGGCGGAACAACTGAGGCGAGCCTGTCAGATAGCCCGCTCCGGCCGATGCCCTTAGAGATGTGAATCCAAAAAACTTGTCGAGCCCGTCTCGCCGAGCGCGAAAAGGGCACCGGGGAACGCACCCGCATCGCAGGCAAGACCATCATCGCAGGTCACCTTTGTGACGCTTGCATTCTCGATCTTCACGGGATCGTTCACACGCGCGGGATCGAGCAGGTACATGGTCGAGCGGATGACGAACGAGTGCGTCACCACGAGCACGTTGCCGCCGCCTGAGAGCGCCACCTTGCGCGCCACATCGCAATAGAAACCGCCGAGCCGCGCCTTGATTTGCTCCCAACCCTCCGCTTTGCCGGAAGCGTCCCAGCGCTTGATGGCGCCCGCCGTTTCCGGGAGGCGGACATTGAGCTCCTCGAAGGGCATGTCGCGTCCAAATCCCTCGTTGAGCACATCGCGCATGAGCATGCCAGGGCGCGCCTCCAAGTCGCCGTAGCACCATTCGCGGATGCGAGAATCTGATATGCGAGAAGGAAGGGCCAGCTCAGGCGCCACCTCGCTGCGCGCCGAGAGCAACTCGCCCATCGTCTGCATAGCACGCCCTAAATCGCTCGAATAAGCCGCCGCGAATTCGACGCCCGCACGGGCGAGACCGCGGCCGCAAGCGCGCGCATCGCGAACGCCCGCCTCGGTCAAAGGAGCATCGCACCAGCCCTGGACCAGGTGTTTCAAGTTGTATTCCGTTTGCCCATGGCGAACGATGTAGAAGGTGACGGGAGCGCCCCCGCTTGGGGAAGGCGCAGCGGCAGGTGTCGCTTCACCCAGCGGAGCTGTGAAACGCCCATCGGCCGCGGGCGCAGTCGAGTTGTCAAGAACCCGCGCGCCGTTTTCCCCGCGCACCATGTTGGAATCAATCATCTCGGTCCCTACAGAATACGGTAGCTCACCGTGCGAAGGCCCCAGTCATCGCAGGAGGAATACCCGAAGGCCTTCCATACGCCGGGCTGCAAATCGAGTGAACGGCTGCCGCCGCCCATGCCGCCGCAGTCGTTGATGACGGCGTACACCGTCATGCCGTCGTAGGAGATTTGCACCGTGCGGCCAAAATAGCTGCTGAAATTCGGCCATGCCATCGGGATTGCCACACCCATCGAGTAATCGTCGCACACATCGCCCGTCGCCGTCGTGCCGGGATTGGGAGTGTAGGGGTCGGTCGAGCCGCCGTACGCCGAGGCGATGCCCGTCTTCCAGCCAGCACCAGAATCGGGCGCCGGCTCGGGGTTGGGCTCAACCGGCGTAGAATCGGGCACAACTTCCTGACGATCCGTGGTGTTCGCCTTGTCGGAAACCTGCGTGGAAGACCCGCCCGCACCCTGGTCGGACGAGCCGGAATTCGACATGTTCGCCGCCTGCGTCTGGAGTGCGGCAAGGCGATCGGCCTCCGCGTCCTTGGCATTTTGCAGTTGCGACTGAGCCTGAGAAACGACGGCCGCCGCTTCCTGCTTCGTCTTTTCAAGCTCGCCTAAAGCGCGCGTCTGCGAATCCTTCTGGGTGTTCAGCTCGGCAGTGATGCCCTCGAGCTTGGCGACGCGGTCCTTCTGCGCCTCCACCTCGTCGGCCTGCGCCTGGAGAATCGAGCCAGCGTACACCACGTTGCGCGTCAGCTCATCGAAAGAGGCCGACCCCAAGATCAACATGAGCATCGACCCCGCCGAAGGCGAGCGGTACTCGCTGCGGGCGGCGTTGCTCAGCGTCTCGCGACCTGAAATCACCGCCTGTTGGGCATCGAGGGCATCGGCGGCAGTCGCATCGATCTGCCCTTGAATAGAAGTGAGCTCGGCATTGATCTTGTCGTATTCTTCGGAGATGATCTTCATCTGCGCCTCAGCAGCATCAAGCGCCGTCTGGGCATCGGAGACATCGTCGGCAAACGCGGCCACAGGAATAAGGGACACAGCGAGAAGGGCGCTCAAAGCCATCGCACACATTGCGAAGGCCCAGCGTTTCACCTGTTCACATGCACTAAAGTGCGTTCCCACCAATTTCCTTCCAACGGCCAATAGAATGCATGCGGCACTGCTTCGCCACATGAAAAACGTCCCTTCCGGGACGCCTTGCGAAATTCAGTATGACCAAAGAGCCCCCTCCTGGCAAGTAAAACAGCGCAAACAACATGAGCGCCCCGCAAGCCGATAAGCCTTGAGGGCGCCCAAGTTCGCAGAAAACCGCGGGGAGCGGGCGCGCCGTCTTGCGCAAGGCGACGATCCCGCCCGCGCAAGCCGAAGCGCCCGCCCGCCTGCACGATTCGGCACCTCCGCTAGATCAGCGAGCCACCGCAGCTTGAACCGGCGCCGGCAGCGCAGCTGTAGCACACCGGGTTCGTGCGAACCTCGCGCGGGGGAAGCGGCGCATCCACAATGTCGGCGATCGTCGCGTCACGCCCATCGAGCTGGATGGGCATCTCGAGCACATGGTTGCACTCGCAGTCGTACAGGCGCCCATCGACGTCGACGTTCACCTGATCGCGGCACATGATCTTGCCCACGGCGAACGCGTTGAAATTATCGTGGAGCAGCTTCAGGTAATCATCGGTGAGCCCCGCGTCCGCCAAATCCATCGCGAAACGGCCGAGCGGGAAGTTGTTGAAGGCATACAGCTCGTTGAAGTCGATGCCCTGCTGCTCGGTCAGCTTCACGCGATAGGCGTCTGCCAGAAGCTCTTGCGGCGGCGGCAGGAACGGGCCCGCCACGTTGTAGACGATTTCCAGCTCGGGGCCGCCCTCGCGCCCATACCCACGCTCGTTGAGCTTGCGAATGTTCGCGACCGCGCGCTTGAAGACGCCGCGTCCGCGCTGGTTGTCGGCGTTTTCGGCGTCGAAATACGGAAGCGACACGCACACATCGGCCCCCACCTCAGCAAACACGTCCAGGAAATGCTCGTATTCCGGCTTCTCCTCGAGCGTCAGGTTCGTGCGGACAATCACCTTCTCGGCGAGCTTGGCGCCTTCGCGCAAGAACCACTCGCAGTCGGGGTGCAGCTCAGGCGAGCCGCCCGTCACGTCGAGCGTCTTGTAGCCGCCCGTCTTGAAGGCAGCAAGGATCTGCTCCATCGTCTCGCGCGACATAACCTCGGTGTTCTTCGGCCCGCACTCCAGGAAGCAATGACGGCACGCAAGGTTGCACGCGTAGGTAATGTTCACCTGCATCGTCGCGGGTCGCTCGTTCGTCTGCAGGATTTCGGGCAGGTTCACGCGATCGTAGAACGAGGGAATGCCGCAGCGCTCGCACGCCTCGTTCAAATAGTCGAGGTCGGCCTTGCGCTTGCCGCGGCGCATCTCGAGCGCCTGCTGAGCGCGAGCGAGGTCGAACCCGCCGCGATGCGCGCCGCGAGGCGTCACCTCGAAGTACTTCCCGTAGCGCGACTGCTCGAGCATGGCCGCCATATTCCCGCTCACGGCGTACTCGCGGCCCTTGATGAGGCGCAACTCCTCGGTCAGGTCGAAGTAGCGCGGCATCTCGGGCATCCCGCCCAGGTAGCGCGCGACCTGGCCGTAGTTCTCCTCGGCGTCTTCCAGGCCCTCCGCCTTGATGGCGCGCACCGTGCGCGAGGTGAACGACGTGAACCCGAGCTTCGTCTCAAGCGCCAGGTCGGAGACGTGGATATCCTCCACCGCGGTGCACACGTAGCTTTTCCAGCCGTGCTTTGCCAGCATGCGGCGGAAGTCGTCGATGTACATCGCGCCGCCCAAGCACTCGCCGCGAAGCACCGGGTCGGCGCGCAGCTCGTCGGACATGCGGCGGTCGCAGAACACGTCGGAGAAGTACAGCTCGCCGCCGGGCTTCAGCACGCGGTAGATTTCGGAGAACACCTGGTCTTTAAACGGCGTCAGGTTGATTACGCAGTTGGAAACCACCAGGTCAACCGTACCATCTTCGATGCCGAGCTCTTCCAAGTCCTCGATGAAGCCCGCCTTGAACTCTACGTTAGAATGCTCGAACCCGAACTTTTCCGCCTGCTCGTCTTGGTATTTCTGCGCAACGGCAAGCTGCTCGGGGGTCATGTCGACGCCGATGACGCGCCCGGTCGGCCCCACGAGCTTCGAGAGCACGTACACATCGCGCCCCGTGCCGCAGCCCAAATCGACCACCGTCGCGCCGGTAAGTGCCGGCGGAATCGGAGAGCCGCACCCGTAGAAGCGCTCGACGATCTCGTCGGCGATGTCGGGCATCACGTCGAGCACGTACTTCGGCGGACGCTCGGTCGCGCAGCAGCATGCGTTGGTCTTCAAGTCGTCGGAGCCGCCCAACGTCTTGCCGTAATACTCGCGCACCTGAGCGCGAATGTCGTTCTTCTCGTCTGTCATTGTTCCCCTCAAAAACCCGCAGGTCAAGTCATCTTTCCGGCAATGTCGCCTGAGTGCCGGGCAATGCCTGCCGCTCGGCATCCTGCGCGAGCAACCGATTAATCTCCTCTTTAAGATGGTAGCCATTCCCAAGCGAAGGCCGCGGCGGCGTTCACGAAGCGAGTTCCGCAGCGAAGCGAGGACTGTTTGAGCGACTGAACGTTGCCGCGGCCTTCGCGCAACCAGGAATGGGCTACCGACCTTCGTCCGCCATGCCGAAACACTCGGTGAAGAACACCTGGCAGTCAAGATCGTACTTGTCGCACACCTCGTCGAGCGCGTCGTCCATGAGGCGAGCGAGCGGACGCGACTCGCAGACGGCGCGGGCGTTGATAATCATGCGCATGTTCTTGTGGTCGCGCAGGAATTCCTGAGCGTATTCGGTGTCGTAGTCCACGCCGATGAGCGACGCCTTGTTGAAGTCGCCGTTTCCCGAAGTCGCGAACGTCTTCAGGTGCGGCACGTTCCGCTTGCGCTCGATGAGCCCCATGCGGATGCCCTCGATCAGGTCGTCGACCACCGCGTTGCAGTCGATCTTGGAACCGTCCTTCGTCTTCAGGTACAGACGGCGGTTATACCAGGTGAGCTTCGCTTCCGCATCGGCAAACTCCTGATTGTTGCGCACCGAGAAGTTCTTGAGCGCAGTCTCGTGCGTCGTGAGGTACTCGGCCAGCTCGGGAATGCCGGTCTTGTCCTTGGCCGAGATCTTCATCGCGGGAATGTCGGGGCACGCCTCGTGCAAAAAGCCCATGTAGCGCTCGATCGTGGGCTCGTCGAGCAGGTCGATTTTGTTAAGCACGATGAGATCGGCCTCTTCGAGCTGCAGTTTCAGCAGGTAGACCAGCTCTTCGGGCAGGTTGATATCGGCATGCTCGGGCATGATCATGCGCAGGCGCTCGGGGTCAACCATCACCATGAACGGCGAGAGGGTGAACTCGTCGGCGTTGTTGTCATGCAGCGTGTGGTACACATGGTCGAGCGCGCCGACGCCGCAGCCGGGGATGTCGCTCATGACGAACGTGGCGCCTTCCTTGTCGCGCAGGCGGCGAATCTGGTCGACCGTGTTGTCCATCTGATAGCAGATGCAGTCGTTGCCGATCTCCGCGACCGTGCAGCCCGACGTTTGAGTGAGGCTCGTGTCCACGAGGTTCGCGCCCAGGTCGTTCGCAATGATAGCCGTCTTCCCAATGTTGCGATCCATGTATTCCGCAAGCGCGATCATGGTCGTGGTCTTGCCGGCTCCCAAAAAGCCGCTCACCACCATAAAGCGGATCTTGTCCACGTGAATGCTCCTTCTATCGTGATTGGGGCCGCGTCTTCCCGCGCGGCCCCTGCAAGTCCTTCTATTCTACCAGTATTAGCAGCAAGACACGCGCACCGGCTGGTCGTCTTCGTCGACAACGCCGTCAAAGTCGGGCGCAACCTTGATGATGTGGTCACCATGGGTGTCGCCCGCATGGCGATCGCGGCTACCCTCGTAGTCGAACACCGCTGCGTAGCGCCCGCCGAATTCGGGGATGACCAGGCTCGTCACGTTGTTGCACACATGGCGCCTCTTCCCCACCGGAAACTTGATGTCCTTGTCGAACAGAAAGTAGTCGGGGAAATCGGGCAGGCCGCCCTTGTAGGTGACGAACTCGCCGTAATCTTCGCACACGTCGGAGGTGTAGGGAGTGCTCACCAAACGGCAGGTGATCGTCGCGAACGACGTGCCGTCGAACAGCGCAGCCTCCTTCTCGGTCACCGGCGTCTTGTTGGTGATCAGGTAGCGCGGATCGTTGAAGCCGAGCTGCTGCGCGATGCGGCGGAAATCGTTGATGTACATGGCGCCGCCCAGACGGAGCGCGACGTTGTCGATGTTGTCGGAGATTTCCCTCTGCATGCGACGATCGGCGAACACATCGGTGAAATACCACTCGCCGCCTTCCCGCAGAATGCGTCGCACCTCTGCAATATAGCGCGCTTTATCAGGGGATTCGTTGAACGTGCAGTTCGAGATGACCACATCGACGCTGCCGTCGGGGACAAAAGAGAGATCCTCCGGGCAACCAGCGTGGAATTCCACGTTGGGGGTATCGTAGCCGAACTGCTTCATCTCCTTTTCCAGATACTTCTCGCCGATGCGCATGCGGACGGCGTTCGGCTCGACGCCGATCACCTTGCCCGCAGGCCCCACGAGCTGCGCCGCGAGGTAGGTGTCGCGGCCCGAGCCGCAGCACAGATCGACCACCGTGCAGCCTTCCAGAAGCGGCGGAAGGGGCACGCCGAACTCCCGCGACGTGTTCTGGATCTCGCCCGCAATGTTGAACATGCGCTCGCGAGCCTGCCCCGGAATGGTTCCGTCCGCGTCTCGCGTGCGGGCGGTCGCCTGCGGATCGCGCGGCTCGGCAGCGGCGATTGCGTCGTAGTATGCCTGATAGTTGCCGTCTTCGACTTTGCGATAGTATGCCTGGTAGTCCATGCGACCTCCTCGGTCTCGATCCTTCGAATCAACAAAGATACCTGCTTCGATTTAATACTAGATGCAGTCTATCACTTTACACGGAAGCTGTGCCCGCTCAAACGCTTTTGAGCGGCAAGGGCAGCGTGAGTCGACCCTCTTCGCGCAGCTTATGATAGGATTTTCGCAAACGACGATAAGGAGCCCGCCATGTCCACCATCGAAGAAGATCTTCGTTTCCTCATCACCGAGCTGCAAGAAGAGCGCACGAACACCGGCGACGAGCTCGCGACCTGCCCCATTCCCGGAACCTTCGGCGAGGCGTGGGACCTTTTCCGCGCGCTGTGCAACACACGCCTGCCCGAGCACGTGAGCGGCGAGTTCCTCGCCAAGCAGGACAAACTGCTGCACGCGATTATCGACGAGGAAGGCATCACCTACGCAGGGCTCATCCCCCCGTGTGCGAGCGATCCGCGCTTCGCCGTATGGCGCGGAGACATCACCACGCTGGCGGCAGACGCCATCGTGAACGCCGCAAATTCCCAGCTCCTGGGATGCTGGGTGCCCGGCCATTACTGCATCGACAACGCGATCCACACGTTTGCGGGCGTGCAGCTGCGCATCGAGTGCGCGGCGATCATGAGGGCGCAGGGTCATGAGGAACCTACCGGCCAGGCGAAAGTCACTTCGGCGTACAACCTGCCATCGAGCCTGGTCATTCACACCGTTGGGCCGATTGTGGAAAATGGGAAGCCCACCGAGCAGCACAAGCGGCTCCTCGCCGCAAGCTATCGTAACTGCCTTGACGCAGCGGCGGAGCGGCGCTGCAAGTCCATCGCCTTCTGCTGCATCTCCACCGGCGTATTCGGGTTCCCGCAAGAAGAAGCCGCCCACATCGCCGTCGACACGGTGCGGGCCTGGCTTGACGCCAACCCCAAGGCCGATATGCACGTCATTTTCGACGTGTACACCGAGAAAGATGAGCAAATCTATCGCGAGATCATCGGCGAATAGAGGCAAACCCGTAGTTGGTGGTCAACTGCGGGCTTTGCCTTGTCCGTTTCGGCGATTCGCGCAGGTAGATTGCCCACCCGAAAAGCCCCTCCCATCAGCTTTTGAAGTCACAGCGCTCACACCGGGGCAAGTCGAACGCTTCCGGGTCTTCCTTGTAGAACAGCCCCGCCCATTGGCAGATATGCTGCAGCACGGGAATGACCGACACACCCTTCGGCGTGAGGGCATACTCAACTCGCGGGGGAATCTCCTCGTATTGGATGCGCTGGATAAGCCCCGATTCCACGAGGTCTTTCAGCGCGCCCGAAAGTGCGGCGTCGGTCACGTTGCACATCTCCGAACGCACAACGCCGTAGCGCAGCGGCCCGTCGGACAGCACGCAGAGGATGCGCGACTTCCACTTCCCGCCGAACACATCGAGCCCGTATTCAAGCGGACAGCGGATATCCTTTTCGGTTTTGCGTTTGCGCGCCATAAGCCTCTCCTTTGCATTTGCCCTCGTCCTCGATGTTGCACAGCCTAGCCAAGTCGCAGGCAAATGTACAAGTTACTCAAAAAAGATTGAGCGACTTAATCTTTTGCGAACGTCTTCAAATCGACGAGTTGCCCCCGTATCTTGAGTGCCAGCTCGAGCAAAGACGAACACTTCCCCGTCGAAAGGACGCCACTATGACCGTTAAGGCATATCTCCAGATTACCATGACTATCCCCGAAGAGAACCGCCCCGCCGCGGTGAAGGTGTACACCGACTACCGTCAGCCCTTCCTCGACACCATCGAAGGCGCGCTAACCAAAGACCTGCTCGTCCGCGACGAGGACGTCCAGGTGCTGCACGGCTTCGATTCCGTCGAGCATGCGAAAGCCTACCTGGAAAGTGATCTCTTCAAAAACGACGTCGCGACCGGCCTTGCCCCCACGTGGAGCGCCGACCCGAGCATCGTCATCTACGCAGTTGCCTAGCTCGACCGCACGCAGGCAGCGTTCGCTATGCGGCGGGCGCTGTCTGCCTGAGGGCCGCTCGCTCATAGACACGACGACCCTCAGGCAGGCACGTAGCCTGCGCACGCGGAAGCGACGGAAAACTCGCTTACGCCCAACCGATGAAAGGGGACTCCCATGTTATCCACCAGCAAAGTTGCAGTTGAAAGCACCGGTTCCGGCCTTGCCGTGAAGGCCTCGTGCCGCGACTTCGAAATCACGTTCGACGAGCCGTGCGAGATGGGCGGCACCAACGAGGGGATGAACCCCGTCGAGGGCGTGCTGTGCTCGTTCGCCGCATGCCAGACGATCGCGACGCTGATCTTCGCCGGCGCCCAGGGCGTGCCACTTGAAGGCGTCCGCATCGAAGCGGAAGGCGACCTCGACCCCGACGGATTCATGGGGATAAACCCCGACGCGCGCAACGGCCTTCAGGAGGTACGCTTCACCGTGCATCTGAAGTGCGCAGACGAGGAAGCGGCGAAGAAGCTTGCCGACCTGGCCGAAAAGCAGTGCCCCGTCAGCGACTGCCTCGCGAATCCGGTGCCCGTCGTGCGCACCAGCCTCGTCATCGAGTAGCCAGCGAGAAAAGGAGCAACCATGGCTCAAATGCCGCAAGAATGCGTGGACATGATCAACAACGCCTACGCTGCCGCATTCTCCACCTGCGCAAACGGGGTTCCCAACGTGGTTCCCGTGAGCATGAAGCAAGCGATGGATCCTGAGACTGTCATGGTTTCCGACCAGTACATGAACAAGACCCTCGCAAACCTGAAGGAGAACCCGCGTGCCGCGCTTTCCGTTTGGGACAACGAAGGCGGGTTCCAGGTGAAGGGCACCATCACCTACGAAAACGAGGGACCGCGTTATGAGCAGGTCGCCACGCAGGTGAAGGAAATCCTGAGCTCGATGGGATATGACTTCACGAGCAAGGGCGTGTGCTTCCTGCACGTCGAGGAAGTCTACTCGGTGACGCCCGGCGCTCATGCCGGCGAGCGCATCGCGTGATGCCGCTTCGCCAAGCACCCTTTTAGGGACACCGCGCCGCGCAAACCCCCTGTTGCGCGGCGCGTTCCTATTTGCTGGTAATATGCATGCCGCATTGCCTTTCCTCGGCACATGCGGCGGTCCGGTTTATATATTGAACACCGCGCCGACCAGCGACAGTGAAGCATTCATCTGTTGCTCCTCAGCGTATCCGACATGCTTGCATTTCCTTGCGTTCAAATCCACGGCCTTCATTTGCTCCACGCAAGCAAACCCAGAAACATCTTCGCAGTCGATTTTCGAATGCATTGGATACCCGTTGTCCGTTGAGGTAATGGGCGCAACGACCGTCATGGACGACACCCGGTTGAACGCATCGGAGCTCAGCACAATTGCGGGCCGATATTTTGCCGGTTCATGACCAACATGTGGCTCGAAGTCAACGTAGAGCACTTCACCCTGTTCGCAAATCATCGCTACCACATTTCCTTGCCGACGGGTTCGCCCCAAGAGCACTCTTCGCCTCGCGATGCAGGGCCGCGTAAGTCATCAGGAAGAGAATACGCGCCGCTCCAGCCCGAAAAGACATCCTCAGCAGTAAGCACTTTGTCCCGCGTATATTTACGCTTCATAGGAGCGATTTCTATGGCCGAGTTTTTGGCGTTCGGTTTTATGGACACCCTATCGCCCGCAGAGAGTCCCAACATGTCGCAAATCTGCTTCGGGATGATAAGGCCCTTGCTGTTACCCCAGGCCCGAATGGTGGCGAAAGTCATAGCGCCTCCCTTCGTGAGTTATATTTTCGTATAACTATTGTAGCACACCCCCGCACCGAAGCGAAAACAAAAGCGAGCTCGATACCGCTGGAATAGCTAGCGCCGCGCGCTGGGCCATCATTCCCTAGGACCCTCTCAAAGAAGAGCGTTTCTCATCGAGTTCTCATTGACAAGACCCCGACTGCAATGGGGGCTACAAGAGACGTTGCCGTTGCGCGCGTGGCTAACGGAATGTCGAATGGGCGCCGCATTAAGCGGCGCCCATTCGCTGCGGATTCCAGTCCTATTTCAGCAAATCCATCTCGAAGGCGCGCATGAGCACAACGGCCACACGCTCGCGGGCGACGTCCTCGCCGGGCCTGAGGTACTTGCCCATCGGCTCGTCGTAGCCCTGGACGAGGCCCTTCGCCGCCGCCCAGGCGAAGGCGGCGCGCGACCAGTCGCTCGCAAGATAACCGTCGGCGAAGGCGGACAGGTCGCTTCCCGCGGCGTCGAGCTCGCTCTCGGTCGCGCACAGACGGGAGAGGATGGTGATGAGCTGCTCGAAGCTGACGTTGTCGTCCGCGGCGAAGTCGAACGTGCCGTCCGGCTGCTCGAAGCCGGTGATCACGCCGTTCCTCACCGCCCAGTTGGCGGCGGCGGTGTAGTACGTGCCGTCCGCGGAGCCCGCGATGCCCGTGGTGTCCACGGCGGTCTCGGCGTCGTAGGAGGCGTACTCGTCCGGGCAGGCGTTGCGCCAGAGGATGGTTGCGAGTTGGGCGCGCGTGAGCGGGTCGCCCACGCCGAACTGCCCCGCCTTCACGCCGTTGGTGTAGCCCGTGATGAGGCTCCTCTCGGCAACGTAGGTCACCGCCTTGCCGTACCAGGACGACTCGGAATAGTCCACGTCGGGGAAGGTGGGGGCAGGCCTGGGGTCTCCTCCCCTCTTAGCCCATTTTGCCCACAAATCAATATCACCTGTACGGTTGGCGTCAATCTCGGTCACTCGCTCGGTGAGCTCTTGGTCGGAGAACCAGCCCCTGAACTCGTAGCCCTCCTTGATCGGGTCGACAAGCTCGACCGACGTCCCCGCGGTGTAGAACGCGGGGTTGTTCGCCGCATTCACCCCGCCATCTAAGTGATAGGCGATTGCGAAGCGCTGCGGCTCGAAGACCGCTGTATACGTTGCGTCCTCGGCGGCGCGCACCTCGAGGTCGGGACCGCCCGCCACCGATTCCCTGTCGGAAGAACCTGCTTGACGCTCCCAGCCGACGAACGCCCAACCGTCCGCCGCCAGCGCGTGGACGGCCGCCTTGCCGTTCTTGACAACCTCTCCGCCACCCCAAACGCTGCCATTTCCATCTGCGGAAACAGAGATGACGGCTTTTTCAATATCGGCACCTGACACAGTCGATGCAGTCTGGGCCTCTTCCCCGGACGCGTCCTCGACGAGTACGCAATCGCCAGGATTGCTCGTAGCCGGCGCTTCGAGGGCAAAGGCATCGCCGCTCTGCAACGCAACACCCTGGTAGCTTTTCATGCTGACGGGAGCATCCCCCGAGCCGTCCTTCTCCTCGACGGTGACGTCCATCTCGCCGGCATCGGTCGCCGTCACTTCGACGCGGTAGCTCCCGCCCGCAGGCAGGTCGACCATCTTAGTCCCGTCGGTCGTCACCGCGGCGGGCAAGCCGTCCTCGTGCAGCGACTCGTCCACCTCGTCGTTCACAATCGAAACCACGAGATTGCCCCTGGCGTCGTACGCCTTCACGTCGACCGGGCAGGCCACTTTGACCGTGCGGTAGTTTTCGTGGGTGAAGATGCTAGGCAGCTCGCCAAGTGCAGCCTGCGCGCTCTTCATCCACGACACGTACGTCTCCTGCGTATGACCGTGCACCACGCCCTTGCCGGTGACGAACGCGCCGTTCAGAACGCCCGTGCCGAACACGGCCGTGAGTATGGATCTGTACTGCGGTATCACAAGCGCGCTGGAAAGGATCGCGTAATCGTTTGCCTCGGCGGTTCCCATGATGGCGGCCTTCACGACCCGTCCGAACATATCCCTCGGAGGAACGCCCACGAGGTAGTTGCTGTAGTACATCCGCGTCGTGGGAGCAAGGGCGCAAATCTCAATCGATATCGCCGACGCCGTCAACGTCCCGGCCAAATAGCCTCTGAACGTCTCGCCGCTGAACTCCTCGAAGTACCCGTCCATCTCGGACAAGAGGGCCTTGTAGACATCCCCGTCGGTGTTCGACCGCGAGGGCAGGACCAAGTCCCTCCCATACCGACCATATCCCCACTCGCGCAAGGGAACCCTCGTGATGACGTCCTCGGGGTTCACTATATTGAAGATGTTGTCGTAGCTTGAGCTCTTCCGGCTACTTGAGAGCGTGGTCGTAGGCGACTCGAAGGTGAAGTCGTAGATGCGCTCGGGCGAAAGCGCTCCGTTCACGTCGCCCTTGCCGTCGTTCAGCTCAGCGCCGAGGATGTTGGCTACGGAAGCGCCCCTGCTATGGCCTGTGATCAGCACGCGCGCCTTGTCGAGGTCGATGCCGTTGTCCCCAACATAGCTTTTGAACGCTTCCAGCACCTTAGACGCCGCCAAGGCGAATCCCTCGTGCGTTTCCGTGTCCGACCCTTTGAGCGTGTCTGCGACGTTGAGGTTGCTCAGCCACTCCCCGTTGCCGGGCGTTCCGCGCACGATGACGGCGATGATCGGCACGCCGTTGCTGGTCGCGCGAGCCTCGATGGAGTATCCGACCTGGTCGTAGTCGCCGCCATAGCCGCCGCCGTTCGGATGGCTCTCGACAGGGGCGTGCGAATCGAAGCCAAGCCCGTCGCGCAGCGCTGCCTCGATGTTCTTCTCCGTATAAGCCGAGGCGGCGAGCACGGCGGCTGTAGTGGCAAGGTCATGGTTGTACGTGTACGAAGAGGTGTTGAACCAGGCATCGTCCCAGTTGACGGACGTGGTCGCATACCCGCTGCCCCCCGAAACGTTGAACGTGACGTTTGCAGCAAACGGAGACGAGGGGATTTCATCATCTTGCTTGGGGCCACCTGGGTCAGGAATCGGAGTGAAGCTTCCGGAAGAAATAGCCACGCCGTCCATGAGCTCAGTGGGGGTTGCGCGATAACTGCCAGCGCCGCCGTAATAACGGCCAAGTTGGCCAAACTCGTCGAGGCCCCATGTCCAGAGCGACCCGTCGCTTTTAACTGCCGCAGAATGCCATCTACCCAAGGAGACGGAAGCCACTCCGTCCATCACCTTGACAGGTGTGTTTCGGTCTTCCGTCGTCCCATCGCCGAGCTTGCCCCAGCCGCTATTGAACCCCCATGTCCAAAGCGACCCGTCCTTCGAGATCGCGGCGGAATGCGTAGCCCCCAACGAAACGGATGCCACCCCGTCCATCACCTTGACGGGCGCGATGCGGTCTTCCGTCGTCCCGTCGCCTACTTGGCCGTAATTGTTGAGTCCCCAAACCCAAAGCGACCCATCGCTTCTAATCGCCGCAGAATACGAACTTCCTAATGAGACGGACGCCACTCCGTCCATCACCTTAACAGGTGTGTTTCGGTCCTCCGTCGTCCCGTCGCCGAGCTGGCCGTGGCCGTTGTCGCCCCACGTCCAAAGGGAGCCGTCCTGCTTGATGGCTGCTGAATGGCTTGTCCCCAGCGATACGGACGCCACCCCGTCCATCACCTTGACGGGCGTGCCCCGGTCCTCCGTCGTCCCGTCGCCGAGCTGGCCTCGATTGTTGAGCCCCCATGCCCAGAGCGATCCGTCCTTCGTGATTGCAGAGGAATGGCTCCCGCCCAGGGAGACGTATGTCACGTCGTCCAAAACCTTAACGGGGGCGTTTATCTCTTGCTCACTCGACCCGTCGCCAACTTGCCCATGATCATTGAGCCCCCATACCCAAAGAGTTCCGTCTTCTTTGATTGCCGAGGAATGCCAGTTGCCCAGGGAGACGGACTTTGCGTTGTCCATGATTTGCGTAGGGTTTACAACCTGGTAGTACACGTTTCCATCCAGGCCGCAGCCAACCTGCCCCCAACGGTTGTACCCCCATGCCCAAAGAGTTCCATCCTCCTTGATTGCTGCCGAAGAATCACCGCCGCATGCGATAGTCTGCCCAAACGCAGTGCCCCCTTCGCTATCAACCTGCGAGGGATCCCCCCAAGCAACGCAGGGAAGCAATCCCACCGTCAGAACAACGGACAAGATGGCTCCAAGTGCTTTTCTCCAAGTTTCGGACATGCCGCACCTCCAGTTCGGGCAATACGCCAGCAAACGAATCGACGATGCCAACAGTGTAGCAAAATGCAGTTTCCTAATTACCAAGATTTCCTCGCCGTATTTAAACGGTTCTCAATTGAGGGCTGTAAATCGCCGTCTCAAGCTGTGTGCAAGGCAGTCGATTTCCAACTTGGGCGAAAGGCGGATTTCGCCAGGGTTCTAATCTGTCAATACGTCGACACTTGTGTAAGCTTTCGTCTTGTTGACTTTGCAAGTCGGGAAGGCATCCGGCTCTAAAAAAGCTAGCGGAACCGCCCTCCCTTGCGAGCAGAGGACGATTCCGCTAGCTTTACCTACATCAGCACGCCAAGCGCGATGGCGACGATGAGCAGGGCCGCGGCTATGGCCATTACGGCGAAGTCGATGCCCGAGAAGGGGTACTCCTTGAATCCGCTTTCGCGTGTGCGCAGGTTGAAGCCGCGCACCTCGGCGGCGATGGCGGCGCTGTTCGTCTTGCGCACCGACGACACCAGAAGCGGCACGCACAAGGGAACCATGAGCCGCACCTTCTTCACGAGGCCGCCGTCGAATTCCACGCCGCGCGCCATCTGCGCTTCCATGATGCCTGCCATGTCGTTCATGAACACGGGGATGAAATGCACCGTCGACATGAAGGTAAAGGCATACTTGTACGGCACATGCAACACTTTGACCAGCGCATTCGCTATATCAGTGAGCTTGGTCACGTAGAACACGAGGAAAAGCGGCACCGCGCAGGCCACCAGGCGCACCACGATGAGCACAGCGTTCAGCACGCTCGCCGTGCCGATATAGCCCCAGGGCAAAGACACGAGCACGTCGCCTTGCGGCGTGAACAAAAGCGCGATGAGCGCAAGGATAACAGAGAACGCGGCGACCGCTTTTGCCAGGCCGATTGTCTGCGGGACCATCTTGCACTGCACGGCCATGACAGCATCAATCACGATCACCACGGCCAAAAGGATGAAGTTGCTTGTTGCAAAACAGGCAATGACCAGCAGAAACGCTGCCGCAAGCTTCGCTACCGGGTTCATGGTGTGCAGAAAGCTCTCGCCCGGCACGTATTCGAGGAATCCCTTCATTTGGCATCTCCTTCCCCGCGCACGCCGACTTCGCTTGCAAGCGCGCGCTCCATGTCGTCGAGCGTGTTCGCGCCTGCAACAGGCGACGCGGGCGAGACCGCACCTTCCTGCGCAAGGCGCATCGACACCTCGACGATTTGCGGCGGCAGAAGATGCGCGCGGGAAAGCACGCCCTTATCTCGCAGCACATCGAACGTCGCGCCATCGGCAACTACCTGACCTGCGGTCATGGCGATCACGCGCGTCGCGTAGTCGCCGACGACCTCCATGTCGTGGCACACCATGACAACGGTGGTGCCGCGGGCGTTCAAATCGGAGACCACCTCCATCACCTTGGCGCATTCGCGGAAATCGAGGCCCGTCGTAGGCTCGTCGAGCACGACGATGGGCGGCTCGAGCACGACGATCGACGCGAGCGCCAAAAGCTGGCGCGTCCCGCGATTCAAGAGGAAGGGCTCGGCATCGCCGTCGAACCCGAAGCGCTCGATCATCGCATCGACCTTCGCCTCAGCTTCGGCGCCCGCGCGGCCTTGAGCGGAAAAGCCGAACAGCAGTTCCTCGCGCACCGTCTTGCAGCAAATCTGCCGATCAGGATTTTGAAACAGGAAGCCCACCTTCGAGGCAAGCTCGCTCGTCCTCAGCTGCGAGGTTGGCACCCCGTCGATCAAAACCTCGCCCGACGTCGGCTTCAAAAGGCCGTTGATCAGGCGCATCGTAGTGGATTTCCCCGCGCCGTTCGTTCCAACGAAGGCGACGAAATCCCCGTCGCCCACCGTGAAGCTCACATCCCGCAAGATGGCAAGCTCACCATCATATGAGGCGTTCACCTGGCGAAACTCAATCATGCGCAAGCCTCCTTCCCAGAAAGCAGCCCCTCGCACGCGCAAACGGCGCCCTCGACGGTGCACACCGCCGGCCCGCACACCAGTCCGCGCGCACACAGCCTGTTGACAAGGCTCGTCGAGCGCGGGCAGTTCACCCCAATCTCGAGAAGCTCGTCGGAATGTTCGAGCACCTCACGGGGAGTGCCGCAGAAGCGAATCTCTCCCTCGTCGACGATAACGAGCGCGTCGGCGTACTCGGAGAGCAAGGCGATTTTCTGCTCGACCACGATAACGGTTGTCCCATGTTCGACCGAGTAGCGCTTGAGCAGGTCGAACACGGCAACCGACGACGCGGGGTCGAGCTCTGCCGTCGGCTCGTCGAGCACGAGCACGCGCGGCTTCAGGGCGAGCACCGACGCGACCGCAACCTTCTGTTTCTGACCGCCCGACAGCTCGGCGATGCTCCGATCGCGCAACTCGGCGATGCCCATTGCCGCAAGCGCCTCGTCGACCCGCGCGGGGATCTCGGTCTTAGGCACGCCGAAGTTCTCCAGGCCGTAGAGCACCTCGTCTTCGACCACCGACGACACCATCTGCGAGTCGATGTCCTGGCACACGCTTCCGACCAGGCGGCTTATGTCCGTGAGCGACGCCTCGCACGTGTCGAGCCCGTCGACGCGGACGCTGCCGTAGAAATCGCCCGGGTAGCAATGCGGGATGATGCCGTTGATTGCGTAGGTGAGCGTCGACTTCCCACTGCCCGCGGCGCCCGTGACGCCGACGAACGCGCCGTCGGGGATGGAAAGGTCGATCCCCTTGAGGATGGGGCCTGCCCCCTCCCGATAGCGAAACGATAACTGCGAGATTTCAATCATGGGATGTCCTTTGTGGTAAGAGACCTTCGGGCAATTGGGGGTCGCACGTCGAGCGAGCAGGCTTCCGTCAGACAGACGGGGTGGTTTAGCGCTTCAGAACCGCGCGCAGAACCGGGGTGAGGATTGCGGCGAGCACCGCGTTCATCGTCGCGGTTCCAAGCACCATGACGGCGTACACCCCGAAGACGGCAAGCGGGTCGAGGTGCGCAACAGCGACTCCGACGATCATCGCGAAGGTATAGCCCGAGAAAACGGTGGAGATGAAGGTGATGATAATCGGGAAGACAACGTTTTGGCAGGTCTTGCTGTCGCGCGCCGCCTTGGCAAGCACGGTGACGAGAATGCCGCACACAAGCGCACCGACCATTTCCGACGCGATGTTCACCAATGGTGTCGCATTCAGCATCGGGATTTGGCTCACCACGCCGACGAGCAGGCCGATGACGACCGATTGGTAGATTTTCGGCCGCGTGAGGATGATAGCCAGGCAGTACATGGCAATCATGAAGTTCGGCTTCATGCCGGCGAAGTTGAGAAAGCTCGAAACGGTGAGCTTCAGCACGGCGCCCGCGGCGATAAGCACAGCGACTAAGATAAGGTCCCGAACGGATAGACCGTCTTTCTTCTGGTCGGTGGCGATAGTGCGCTTCGCTGCTGCAATGTTCTCGGTCATGATTCCTCATTCCTTTCTTAGCGGTTTTCCGCCTGTCTTCGTCCGTCCCCGGACTTTTCGGTTTGCCGGCTTGGACGCGAATGAGGAATCGCCCGGGAATCATCTCAGGTGGCAATCTGTCCGCAAAATAAAAAAATCTGTCCTTTGAGATAAAGGACAGATTCGAAATCTGCGGTGCCACCTTTATTGATTTCCCATAGGAAACCCTCTCACGAACATGCCAACACATGTTCTGCCCTTAACGCAGGCTCACGGTCCAGATACTCAGCTGCTTCCCTTGCGGGCTTACAACCTTTCCCCTTTCCCTCGGCGATCCATTTACCGCTCAGCATCTCTACGGGACTTCCAGCAACGCCCGCTCTCTGTAAGCGCTTTAACGGCTTGATCTTCGCCTCATCGGTTTCAACGTATTAAGTTGTGAGTCGCACTTTAGCAGAGCGTAGCGACATGTCAAGAATTATTTTTGAATATTTCGGAAATGGAGTGCCGCGCGGCATAACCCAGCGCGAATGCGTATAATCGTTTCCAGGTGCGGAAATTTGCGTGTCCGTCCGCACTTCAGTTACATAAGGAGCACTTTTACGCCATGACGGATCAATTTAGCCGAGACCATTATCGGGACAGTCGGCAGCCTGGGGAAAATTCATCGAGAAGGCGAATAGACGCAAGCCCGAATCGTCGTACCGTTGGAAACGATGCCCAGCACGCCTCTTCGAGCAGGCGCCCCGCTGGCACCCGACCGCAAACAGGCGCCCATCAACAGGGTGCCCCCAGACCCCGAAGCGCATCGCAGGCAGGGCGCGAGCCCGCGCCGCATCGCGCCCCCTCGCAGAACTCTCGCCAGCACATGCGCCAGGGTGCGCCTTCGCGCAATCATGCCAGCTCATCGGCGAATCGACCCACTGCTCAGGGGAACGTGCGACCCGCGTCGTACAATCGCTCTCGCGCGCAGGCGAACCGAAACAACCCGGCCAACGCCGCCGTCTACAACGATTACTCCCGCTACACCGAGCGCCGCTCGAAGCGCCCCGGTCCTGTTGCCATCGGCGTTATGGCGGTGCTCGTCATCGCCATCGTCCTCGGCGTGTTCTTCGTTTTGAACCCGCCCACTTTCGACATCACCGTAAACGGAGCGAAACACACCGTCTCCAACGGAACGACGATTGACAAGCTTATCGACGACGGACTTGCCTCCCCGACGGCGGGCAACCTGCTCGCCGTTGACTCGAGCGTCATCACCGAGGGCGGCGGCGACCGCTTCGCCGCGACCATCAACGGGAACGCCACCAACGACGGCTCGAAGAAGGTCAGGAAGGGAGACGCCGTCGATATCCAAAACGGCGCCGACGTCACGGAGGACTACGATTCGTCCACCGAGGAGATTCCTTACGAACGCGTCGAGGACAATAATTATTGGAACGGCTCACTGCATGTGTACATCGACGGCCAAAACGGTGTGCGCACGACGAAAACCGGCAAGGTTTCCGGCAAGACCGTGACCGAGGACACGACCCCCGCGGTGAACGAGGAGTACAAGATCTACACTGCGAACACCGGCGACGACAAGGTGATCGCACTGACCTTTGACGACGGCCCGTGGAAGGACACGACGGCTGAGATCCTCGACGTCCTGAAGGAGAATGACGCGCACGCGACGTTCTTCACCATTGGCAAGCAAATTGCCGACCACTCTGACGTGGTGAAACGTGCGCATGACGAGGGCCACGAAATCTGCACGCACACGTGGGACCACGCTGCTGGCAGCGGCCAGGGCGTGAATCTCACGTATATGACCGCGGACGAGCAGGTTCAAGAGGTTCAAAAGGGCTTTCAGGCGATTAAGGACGTTATCGGCGAAGACCCCGTCCGCATCATGCGCGCGCCCGGCGGCAACTTCAAGGGCGACATCGTTTGGACGCTGCAACCCTACATCGATGCCGAGATCGGATGGAACGTTGACACCGAAGACTGGCGGCGCCCGGGAGCGGACACCATCGCGAGCCGCATCATGAAAGCGAAGCCGGGAAGCGTCATCCTCATGCACGACGGCGGCGGCGACCGCTCGCAAACCGTGGAAGCGCTGAAGAAAGCCCTTCCCCAACTGAAGCAGGAGGGCTATCGCTTCGTCACGATAAGCGAGCTTCTGCAATACGACCCGCCCGCGGATTCGAGCGTGAGCAAGTAGCGAGCTGCGGGATAGCAAGCGGCATGGTCTCTGGCTCCCTGAGCAACACGCAACGCGCAGAAGACAATTAGAACGGCGCGAAACCAAGGTGGCCATCTGGGAAAACTTCCAGATGGCCACCTTTTTCATTTAAGTCAGAGCCCACGGGCGAAAGCGTGCGAGAATGCTCGGGTGAATACGCAGGCCGATGCGTGAAGCGCGCCTGGCAGGCCTGCTTCCGACAGCGTTACCGCTACTCGCCAGTAGCGTTGTGCAGCATCTCGCGCGCGTGGGCAAGCGAGGTTTCCGTCACATCGCCCGAGAGCATGCGCGCAATTTCGGACGCCCTCTCTTCCCCCGACACGACCGAGAGCGAGGTCTCGGGTACATCCCCTTGGGTCTTGCGCACGACATAGTGGACATCGGCGGCAACAGCAACCTGCGCCAGATGCGTGACCACGGTCACCTGGTGAGTCTTTGCCAAATCGGCGAGAACGGAGGCAAGCGCCACCGCCGTCGCACCACCAACGCCAGCATCGACCTCGTCGAAGAGGAGCGTGTCGACGCTGTCCGCCTCGCCGAGCGCCACCTTGATCGAAAGCATCACGCGGCTGACCTCGCCACCCGATGCGATGCGCGCAAGCGGGCGGGCCTGCATGCCGCTTCCGGGACGAAACATGAATTCAACCTGATGGGGGCCTTCCTTCGTCCACTTCTCACGCGGAAGCTCGCCCACTTCGCATTCCAGGGACGCGCTGCCCATTTCAAGGCGCGCCATCACCTTCGAAACAGCCTGGGCAAAGCGCGGCGCCATCTTGCGACGGGCGGCATCGAGCGCCGACGCCGCTTCGGCAAGTTCCCGTTCTGCCGCCTCGAGCGCCTGGACCGCCGCCCGCTCCCGCTCCTCCGCATCGTCGACAAGGGAGACCAGCTCCGCCGCCTCCTCGCGCGTAGCGATAACGTCTGAAAGCCGAGGACCGAACGCGCGAAGGAGCCCTTGAAGCGCCGCCATGCGTTCCTGAGCCTCCTCAAGCGCGTCGCAGTCGAACTCGACCGAATCGCGATACGACAGCGCCTCGCGGGACACGTCCTCGAGCACATAGCTCGACTCGCGCAACGAGCTCGCCAGTTCCGCAAGCGTCTTGTCGTATGCCGACGCACCTTCGAGCGCGCTTGCCGCCGCATCGAGCGCATCGATGGCGCCCCCCTCACCCGAAAGCGATTCGTAGGCGCAGTTCGTCGCAGACACGAGCGATTCGGCGTTTTCCGCCTTCTCGAGACGCGCGGCAAGCTCCTCGTATTCCCCTTCGTCGGAAACGCCGACCGAGTCGATGCGCTGGAGCGTGAAGCGGGCCTCGTCGAGCCTCGCCGTCGACGCCTCGCCGGCCGCCTTTACGCGCGCAAGCTCGTCGGCGGCGCGCTTCGCCGCCTCGAATGCCAAAAGGTAGTTGGCGTGAGCCTCGCTAATGGAATCCTTCGCCCAAGCGTCGAGCAGGGAAAGATGCGTTGCGGGGCGCATGAGGGCCTGATGCTCATGTTGACTGCACAGATCGAGCGTCGGCGCGACAAGGCGAGCGATTTCCTTCGCACTTGCCATGTGGCCGTTGATCGACGCACGGGAGCGGCCGTCAATGCTGACACGACGGCAAACAACTGCCTCGCCATCTTCAAGCTCTACCCCCTCGGGGATGTCGGCAATGCTGTCGAAGAAGAGACGGCCTTCGACCGATAGGCCGTCAGAACCTTCGCGAACTGCGGTTTTGTCTGCCCGCTCGCCAACAAGGAGCTTGCATGCCGAAAGGAGCGCCGTTTTTCCCGCCCCCGTTTCGCCGGTGATCGCCGTGAGCCCGCGAGAGGGGGAAAAGGACGCGTCCCGAATGAGCGCCACGTTACTGACATGGATTTCGTCAATCATCACATCTCCCTTTCCCGAACTTGCCCTGTACCGCGCATCACAGTGCCGAGGTAGCTTCCCGCACGCCGCGACGCCTCGCACCTCGACGCTTGAGGCGGCTTCCCCAAATCCCAACGCAGGGCACTGCGGCCTAACGGCCGATCCTCGTGTTTCTTGCCGCACAGTATACCCTATGATTCGTCATATCTTTCGAACAAATGTTTCTGTTTTTTCCGAAGATGCTAAAGGGAACACATCGTAGTACACTTTCACTCATTGCCCGCAAATCCAAAGGAGCATTTATGCGCGCCCTTATCCAACGAGTCACCCATGCCCAGGTCGATATCGACGGGAAAACCGTCGGGTCCATCGGCACCGGGTTGCTCATCCTGCTCGGCGTCGGCACGAACGACACCGAAACGCAGGTCGACAAGCTGTGGGGCAAAATCTCGAAGATGCGCATCTTTGAAGACGAGGCAGGCAAGACGAACCTTTCACTCGCCGATGTGTCGGGCGAGGTGCTCGTCGTTTCCCAGTTCACCCTTTATGCCAGCTGCAAGAAGGGGAATCGCCCCTCCTTTACCGACGCAGGCGCGCCCGCCGAAGCGAAACGCCTCTACGAGCTGTTCGTCTCTCAGGCGCGCAAGGACGTGCCTCGCGTCGAGACGGGCGAGTTCGCCGCGATGATGGAGGTATCGCTGGTTAACGACGGGCCCTTCACCATCTGGCTCGACACCGACGAACTATAAGAAAGGGAATCCGTCGCCTGCCAACGGAGCCGGGTCCGCCCGTCGTTACCAGAAGCACACTGTCAACACGATATCGCGTTTGAGAGCCTGCGGTCATCCGCAACGCTTCGACAAGGCGCGCATCGCCCAACTGCCGCCCCTCGCAGCCCGCAGCGCGCCTAGCTCCTGCGGCTCGAACCATAGGCTGCATTCTTGCGGTTGCCGAACGCGCTCCCCTTTCGAGCGCTTCGCTTCAGCTCCTTCAGCACGTCGTCTTCAGTTGAGCCTTCGAACTGGGCCTTCAGCTGCACCACCTGATCGCGCAAAGTCGCCGCCCGCTCGAAATCCATCTCGCGCGACGCCGCTGCCATATCGTCTTCCATGCTTGAGATGACGCGGAGCACCTCTTCCCTCGACAGCGAGGCAAGCTCCTTGTTCACCTGCTCGGCCGTCGTGTTCGAGATTTCCGCGACCGAACCCATGATGTCGCTGACCTTCTTGCGGATAGTCTGCGGCGTGATACCGTGCTCCTCGTTGTAGGCCATCTGAATGGCACGGCGACGCCTCGTTTCGGCGATAGCTTTGTCCATAGAATCCGTCGTCTTGTCGGCATACATGATGACCTGGCCGTTTGCGTTTCGTGCCGCGCGGCCGATTGTCTGGATGAGCGAACGGTAGTTGCGCAGGAAGCCTTCCTTATCGGCATCGAGGATGGACACAAGCGACACCTCGGGCAAGTCGAGGCCCTCGCGCAAAAGATTGATTCCCACGAGCGTGTCGAACTCGCCGCGCCTGAGCGCACTGAGAATCTCGACGCGCTCGAGCGTAGCGATGTCGGAGTGCATGTAGCGCGCTTTCAGACCGCGATCGAGGAGGTGGTCGGTCAGATCCTCCGCCATCTTCTTGGTGAGCGTGGTGATAAGCGTACGCTCGTCACGCTCGGCCCGCTCCTTCGCCTCGTCGATGATGTCGTCGATCTGGCTCGCACTTGAACGCACGATGATTTCAGGGTCGAGCAAGCCGGTCGGGCGAATAATCTGCTCGACCGTCTGCTGGCTCACCTTCTCTTCGTAGTCGCCGGGCGTCGCGGACACATAAACGAACTGCGGGACGCGGTCCTCGAACTCGTCGAATCGCAGCGGTCGGTTATCCAGGCAGCTCGGCAGGCGAAAACCATGTTCGGCAAGCGTAATCTTACGCGAGCGGTCGCCTTCGTGCATTCCGCGAATCTGCGGCACCGTAACGTGACTCTCGTCGATGATACACAGGAAGTCTTTCGGGAAGTAGTCGATGAGCGTATACGGGGGCTCGCCCGGAGCGCGCCCGTCAAGATGGCGCGAGTAGTTCTCGATTCCCGAGCAGAAGCCCATCGTCTCGATCATTTCCAGATCGTAATTCGTGCGCATCTCCAAGCGCTGCGCTTCGAGCAGCTTGCCTTCCTCCTTGAACTGCTGCAATCGCTCGCGCAGCTCATTTTGAATGGTGCCGATCGCCCGATCAAGCTTCGGACGTGCGGTAACATAATGGGAAGCAGGCCAAATGGGAAGCGCCTCGTATTCGTTGAGAACCTCGCCCGTGACGTTGTCGATCTCGGCGATCGTCTCAACCTCGTCACCCCAGAACTCCACGCGGATGGGGTTGTCGGCATAGGGCGGGAACACGTCGAGCGAGTCGCCGCGAACGCGGAAGGTGCCGCGTTTGAGCTCGTAATCGTTGCGATCGTATTGGATGTCGATCAGCTCGTGGATGACGTCATCGCGCTCGGCCGGCTTCTCCTTGTCGAGGAAGACGGCCAACCCCGCGTAATCCATCGGGCTGCCGATGCCGTAGATGCAGCTCACCGAGGCGACCACAATGCAATCGCGACGCGAGAGCAGAGCCGACGTAGCCGCATGGCGCAGCTTTTCGACCTCCTCGTTGATTGAGGCGTCCTTCTCGATGAACGTATCAGAGGAGGGAACATATGCCTCGGGCTGGTAGTAATCGTAATAGGAAACGAAGTACACCACCGAGTTGTTCGGGAAGAATTCCTTGAGCTCGCTTGCAAGCTGCGCGGCAAGCGTCTTATTGGGAGCTAAAACAAGCGTGGGCTTTTGAACCGCTTCGATGGTTTTCGCCATGGTGAACGTCTTGCCCGACCCCGTGACGCCTAGAAGCGTTTGATAGCGCATGCCCTCTTCAATACCGTGGGCAAGCTCTGCGATTGCTTTGGGCTGGTCGCCCGCTGGCTCGTACGGCGAGACGACCTGGAACGGCGTGTTGGACAAGCGAACCTCCGGCAGCTTGCCTTCCATTTCCAGGCCTTCGATATTTTGAAGATGCGTTGACATCAGAGCACCACGTCCTTCGCCGAGTGGAGGAAACTCCCAACCCTCCGCACCCGGCGCCAAATAAAAACTAGCCTTCCCCTGTTTCGGGAAGGCTAGTCTATCACAGAATCATTACTAGAACAAGTGTTCGAACTTAAATGGTCTTCTCGTACTCTTTCCACCAGTTCAGCATCTTATCGCACAGCACTTCGGGCGTGCTATCGTTGCTGAAGACGACGTCTGCAGCCTCGATGCGGTCGGCATCCGTGATTTGCCGGGCAATGCGGCGACGCACGTCAACCTCAGAGAATCCCGAGGCCACCGCTCGCTCAACGCGCAGCTCGAGCGGAGCGATGATGGCAATCACCACATCGGCGCAATAGGCAAGTGAACCCTGGCGGTTCTTGAACACCGACTGCTCAACCACGACGGCCTTGTTCCCCTGGCGCTCGAACTCATCGATGCGGTCGGAGAACAACTCCTCGATGCGAGGAAGCGTGATGCGGTTAAGCTTGCGCGTTTCCGCCGGCGACGCGAACGCCTTCGCCGCGAGCTTCTTGCGGTCGATTGCCCCGTCTTCGCCGAAGACCTCGTCCCCGAAGGTTTCGCGAATCTCATCCTTCACCGTATCCCAAGCGAGCACCTCATGCCCGACATGATCTAAATCGACATAAGGAAGCCCCTGCTCAACGAGGGCTTTTCTGGCTGTAGACTTACCAGCGCCCATACCACCGATGATGAACAGCTTTTTCATGACCTGCCTCCTCGAACGTATGACACCTTCTGCGTACCATAATACACGTATTGGCGCCTCATGGGGCGAAGGCGAAACGACGCAATAGGCAAGATAGCCATCGAAATTACCCGCCCCCTTATTAAAAAAGGAACCCGCCAGATGACGGGTTCCTTCATATTCGCGCTATGCGAGTTGGAGCTATTCAGCGTCCTGCTCCTCGGCGGGCTTTTCAGCCTTCTTCTCGCGCTTCTTGGCCGGCTTCTCCTCGACCTGGACGGACTCGTCCACTTCGATCTCGTAGCCGAGCTCCTCAGCGGCAGCCTTCATGGACAGGGAGATGCGACGACGCTCGGGGCTGATCTCCATGACCTTCACCTTGACGTCCTGGCCAGGCTTGACGACCTGCGCCGGGGTGTCGATGTGGCGCATAGCCATCTCGGAGATGTGCACCAGGCCCTCGATGCCGTTGCCGAGCTCGATGAACGCGCCGAACGGAACGATCTTGGTGACCTTGCCGTCGACGATGGAGCCAACCGGGTACTCCTCGACGAGCTTGACCCAGGGATCCTCCGTGGTCTGCTTGAGACCGAGGGAGATGCGCTCGCGCTGCAGATCGACGTCGAGAACCTCGACCTCGACCTCGTCGCCAACCTTGACGACCTCGGACGGATGGTTGACATGGTTCCAAGAGAGCTCGGAGATGTGAACCAGACCGTCGATACCGCCGAGGTCGACGAAGGCGCCGAAGTCGACGATGGAGGAAACGGTGCCCTTGAGACGCATGCCCTTGGAAAGCTTGGACAGGATCTCGGCGCGCTCGTTCTTGCGGCCTTCCTCAAGCAGCACGCGGCGGGAAAGCACGACGTTGTTGCGGTTGCGATCCATCTCGATGACGCGGGCTTCGATCTCGGTGCCCAGGTACATGTCGAGATCCTTCACGCGGCGAAGGTCCACGAGGGATGCGGGCAAAAAGCCGCGAAGGCCGATGTCGAGGATGAGGCCGCCCTTGACGACTTCGATGACCTCGCCAGTGACCGTCTCGCCGGCCTTGAACTTCTCTTCGACGCTGATCCAGGCGCGCTCGTACTCGGCACGCTTCTTGGAGAGGATCAGGCGACCGTCCTTGTCTTCCTTCTGGAGAACGAGAGCCTCGATCTTGTCGCCAAGGCTGACAATCTCTGACGGATCGGCATCCTTGCGGATGGAGAGCTCGCGAACGGGGATAACGCCCTCGCTCTTAAATCCGATGTCGACGAGCACCTCGTCGTGCTCAATCTTCACCACGGTGCCGTCGACGAGATCGCCCTCGTCGAAGTCGGTCAGCGTGCCATCGATCATCTTGTTCATTTCCTCGTCGGAAATGTCGGTGAAGTCGATGACGGAAGTGTTCTTAATTTCGGTCAAAACGGACCCCTTTCGAACCTTCAAATTCCGGGGACCCTTCGCCATGATTGATTGCTTACGTGTAAACCATGTTCGTACGTAGTGGAAACCGACCCGCCCGAAGGCTGCCGGCCGCGCAAAAAACATGTCTCGGGGGCCAACATTACTTACCGCCTATGGGTTTTTCCATAAGCTTGGCTAGTATACCACGCTCCGATACGCCTCGACGAAACGAAATCTCAAGGCTCGCGAATGCACAAAAAGAGCCGACAACCGCACACTTAGTGCAGCTGCCGGCTCTCATGCCTTGGCGTCGAAACCGACTCGTTCTCAAGCCCAATCGCTACGGCGGGCAGCGCAGGAGCTTGAGCCCCGAGGCTTTTTCTTACGCCTCCTTCTTGCGAAGGCGCGGGAAGGTGAATGCGATGACCGCCGCTACGAGCATCGTCACGCCGACGATGCCGAAGGAATTGCCCACAACGCCCGTTGCGTCGATGAGCATGCCGGCAAGCCACGGACCGAGGTAGCGGCCGACGACGTTTACCGTGCCGATGAAGCCCGTGCCTGTGGCGCGGATGTCGTCGGTGTAGTACTCGCCTGCCGTGGTCATGATGACCGTGATGACGCTCGTCGTCGCAGAGATGATCGCAACGAAGATCCAGCAGACCATAAGCGAGGGCGAAGGCGTGTTCGTCAGGTAGAAGAAGTAGGCCAGGCCGAAGATGCCGGAGAGCGCGACCACCGCAGCGATGACGTTTTTGCGCTCGACATGGTCGGAGAGCGTGCCCAGGATAAGCTCGCAGATGATGGTCAGGATGCCGCCCCAGGTAATGGCAAGCGACGCGGATGCCAGATCGAAGCCTGCGGACTGGATGGACGCCACGTAGTACTGGGTCGCCGCCATGTAGCCAACCTGGTAAACGATGTAGAAGATGCCGAAGTGCCAGGAAATCGGCATCTTGAGCACGCGCTTGAGCGCCTCGCCTGCGCCAACCTTGCCCGACTTCTGATCCTCGAGCTTCGGCGCGGGAGCAGCCTGCGTGCCTGCAGGGGCGCCGTAGGGCGCAAGGCCCTTCTCCTCTGGCCCTTCGCGGAAGAATGCCGCCACGAAGACCGTGATCACGGCGAATACGATGCCGAAAATCACGTAGGTCCATTGCCAACCCATCGCGCCGATGATGAGCGGAGCGATGATGCCCAAGATAATCGCCGAGAAGTTCGCGCCCGGCGTGATGAGGCTCATGCCGAAGCCGCGACGATGCGGGGCGAACCAGCGAGAGACGATCTTCGGCAGGATGGCCATGAGCAAGCCGGCTGTGCCGACGCCCGCGATAGCCCAGGTGCCAATCGCAACCGGCAGCCCGTACTGAGCGAAGAAGCCGAACAGCAGCGCGCCGATCGAGGCGAGCCCGCAAGCGATGGTCATCGCCCAACGGGTGCCGATCTTGTCGCCGAGCATGCCCCACACGATCGACAAGCCCGCGTAGAAGATCATGAACACCGAGGTGATGAGTCCGACATCAGCGTAGCTCACACCGAGCGTCTGACGAATCGGCTCGAGCGCGACCGCGGGAAGTCGCTGACAGCTCAAGACGATAGCCTGCGTTAAAAAGCCTCCGAGGCAAATAATGAATGCATAATGGAGGCCGTTCCCCTTTTTCGACGGGGCGGTATCTTCAATGGTTTGAAGCATTGCCGCTTCCTTTCTGAAATGATAGTCGAATCGGATCGTTGCGATCGACCGGCGAAAGCGTCCCCTTATGACGCGCTACCGCCGAGCGAGCGCAGTTTCGTGAAAATAGCTCCCCTTCTTGCCCTCCTCCTTTCCTTCTTCATCTCGAGATACGACGATTTCTTCTCCGCCGCCTCTTCGTTGAATCTCGCGTACGCCTCGCCTCCGACCTCGGCTTCGAGCTCGGCCGCGCGGGCAAGCTTCTCCTCGTCCTCGATAAGGGAAGCCGCCTTCTTCTTGCGATTGGCGGGAACGTATATGTCAACCCCGTAGTTCTTGTCCTTGCTCATGGGGATTGCCATCGCTGCAATCGGGTGGTTCATCTTCGTCGTTCCGCGGTCGATGCCGTAAAGTGGGATTCCCGCTTCGCGAAACAGGTATGCCATCCCGTCGTACTGCCAGGTCATCTTGATGTTTACGAGAAATGACCACGTGGTTTTCTCGAACTCGGCAAGGTCGACCATGGTGGTGAAGCCTTGTCTTTTCTGAGGCATAGAACCTCCTTCACGTCGCAAGGCGCGTCATATGAGGGTGATGGGTTTTGCTGTTTGGGGAGTGCGCGGTCCGTCTAAGCGAGAGAAACGGACCGCGCATGTGAAGGATGGATAGTTTCCTTACGATGCCTTACGGCATGAAGCAGCACACCTTGTGCTCGCCGAGGTCGGCCAAGCGCTTCGAGACGTCCTCAACGGGAACGATCTCGATGCATTTCGCCAGGCAGTGCAACTCGCACAGCGGCACCTTGCCCGCCTCTCGGCGCTCGGCGCACAGGTCGCACGCCCGGGACGGCACGGGAACATAGTCCCATTCCCATTTACCGCCGATCTTGTTCGGGCCGATCTGCTCGACCTTCATGCCCCACTCTTCAGCGCCAAGGCCTTTTTCCTTCGCGCAGGAAACAACACAGGACTCGCATCCGGTGCAGTACTTGTAATCGATGATCATCGCATGTTGCATGTCGCACACCCCCTAGTCTTTCATGCTGTCGACGCGCGTGATGGAGCAGATGCCGTTCTTGTACGGGGCACCGTATCCGGTGACGCCGACGCTCTCATGCGGAATGAGGTTGTTGGCATTCGCGTCGAACACACCGAAGAGATTGGGAGCTTCGCCGTCCTGCTCGGGGAACCACCAGGCGTGTTCCACGTGAACGGTCTTCTCGTTGACCTCGTAGGTGAGATGCGCCTTCTGCGTGCACTTGCCGAACATAGTGTCGACGCGCACCCAATCGCCTTCGCGGATGCCGTACTTCTCGGCCGTTGCCGGGTTGATGGTCACAAGCGGATCGGGATGCAGCGCGCGCAGCGAGGGAACCTGTCGGTGCTCGGAGTGGAAAGCGCTGATATGGCGGCCGCCCGTGGTATAGACGAGCGGATACTTCTCCACGACCTCAGGCGGTTGGGACACGGGGCTGTAGTCAGGTTCCTCGAAATAGGGAACCGGCTTTTCGTCATAGGCCTCGAGCACGTAGGAGTACAGCTCCACGCGGCCGGTGACCGTCTGGAAACCGGGCTGCCCGTCGTCGCGCAAATCGCCTGTCTCGTACTTGCGGTACTTGTAGTCGGCTTGGATGACGGACTTCTCGCGCAGTTCCTCGATGCCGTAGCCGTAGTTCTCCTTCAGCTTGGTGTCGAAGAAGTCATCAATCGTGGTGAAGTCTCCCCAAATCTCGGGGCGCATGCGCTTGCCCATGTCGACTAAGATCTCGAGGTCGCTTTTCGTGTTGGGGTTCTCCACCGCGGTGTTCATAGCGCCGACGAAGTGCTGGTTGCGCCCGTAGTTCGGCGTGACCAGGCCATCGTGCTCGGCGAAGGTCGAAAGCGGCAAAACCAAATCGCACAGGCCCATGATGGTCGGGGTCATGAAGATATCCTGAGCCACAATGAAATCAAGGTCCTTCATCGCCGCGTACCAACGCTGCGGCTGGTCAGCCATGCAAGCGAGCGGGTTCGAGCCGATAAGCCAGCACATGCGCAGCGGGTAATACTCGGGATAATCCTTGTACATGCCCTCGAGCCAGTTCAGAAGCGTGTCGCCCTGAACGCCGCCCATGGCAGCGCCCGTGTTGAACATGCGGTACTTGCCCGTGGGGTCGACGATATGCTTCTCCGCCATGCCCTCGGTGAGCGTGTCGGACATGTCATAGCGCCACTGACCGATGAAGCTCGTAGGCTTCGTGATGGTGATGCCGCCGGGCACGTCGATGTAGCCGCAAATGGCGCAAATCGCCATGAAGCACTGTGCCGCCTGCGTGGACTGCTTGGACTGGTCAAGCGCAACGCCCCAGGTCGCGGTAGAAGGCGCATTCGTCGCGAAGGCGCGTGCGGCTCCCACGAGCTGCTCGGGGTTGACCCAGGAAACTTCCTCGACCTTCTCAGGCGTCCAAGGCTTCACCGCCTCTGCGAGCTCCTCGAAGCCGTAGCACCATTTCTCGACGAAATCGTGGTCGTAGAGGTCCTCGGAGATGATGACGTTCAAAAAGCCCATGCCGACAGCAGCGTCGGTGCCGGGACGCAGCTGCAGGTGGTATTCCGAGTGCGCGCCGAGCCAGGTCAGACGCGGGTCGACGGTGATAATCTTCGCACCGCGCTTCATGATATCGATGATGCTGTGGCCAAAGAATCCGTCGGGGCTCGAGTAGAGCGGGTCCTTGCCCCACACCATGATGTACTTCGGGCAAACCCAGCGCGGATCGTCGTAGCGATCGGGGAAGAACTGCGCGGAGTCGATTTCGGGCACGCCTGCACCCAGCAGGTAGTTCACGATGGTAGCGCGCGGGCCGTAGCACGCCTCGCCCGAGAACGGATAGGTCGATGCACCGTTCGGCGTGTTCATGATAGCCGGGCCGTACACCGGGGCATAAAGCGTCGACTCGCGACCCGTGCCCGTCAGCGTGAAGATGCACTCGGCACCGTAGTTCTCCTGGAAGCCGCGAATCTTCTCCTCGAGCAAATCGTAGGCCTCATCCCAAGAGATTTTCTCCCACGTATCCTTACCGCGATCTTCGCGGGCACGCTTCATGGGGCTCAGCAGACGGTCCTTGTGGTAGACGACCTCGTCGAGCGCGATGCATCTCGGGCAAAGGCGGCCTTGCGTGATCGGATGGCTCGGGTCGCCTTCCACCTTCACAATCTTGCCGTCCTTCACATGGATGAACATGCCGCATCCAACCGGATGGTCTCCCGGAGGCGACCATGCACAGGTGCGGACTTTCAATACCCCGTCTTCTTCGGTGATGAATGGCTTGCACGAAGCGCAAGTTTCTCCCATTACACTCCCCCTCCTTCGTCGGTTTTCGCGAAGGCCTTGCCAGACCCTCGCGTCATTTCGAGCAACCCGAACTCTATGCTTCTGAAGCAGGGGGGAGAAAGACCCGTCGCGGGGCGTTTCGGGCATTCCCCACACTGCGAGACGCAAACCCCCCATAGCGGGGGGTCGGACTCCCCCCTACGGGTCTCACCTGGGGAAAGAAAGTAGGGTATGCTGTATAGCGGGAAAAGGAGGGAGACTATGTCGTGTTACACCTGCACGCACTGCAACAAGTGCGGAATGTTCTCTATCAAGGTTGCCGTAGTATGCAAAAGCTGCGGAGCGGAAGTGCCCGCGGGGGCAGGCGCATGTCCTGCATGCGGGGGCACCTCCCTTGCGCAGAAGGTCATCAAGCCCGCCGCGACTACATCCGCAGATAAAGCTCCTCGACCGCGTCGATGAGCTCCTGGCGCGAATGAATGCCAAGCTTCGCGTACACGTTTTTCACGTAGCCTTTCGCCGTGTTCTGCGCGATGACCAACTCGTCGGCAACGTACCCGATCGTTCTGCCGCGCGCGAGCAAAGCGAGCACCTCCGTCTCGCGCGCCGTCAACTTCGCCTCCGAAGCGAGCGTCATGCATGCGCGATCGAAAAGCGCACCGGGCGCCTCCTCGAAAGCATGGGCCTCTTCAGTCTTTGCCGTAGACTCGTTGGGGGTCTGCCCTTCGGCCGCACGCTGACTTAAGCGTTCGACCGCCTGCCGCTCCTGCTTCGCAAGCATCACGTCGAATGCCCGCTCGATAGTGCCCGTGGAAAGCGCCAGAGTGAACACGAGCACAAGGAGCACGCTCATAACGGCAAGGTAGGCCACGTAGTAAACGGAATCGCCCGAGAAAAGCCCCTGGTTCAGCATCACCACCACGACGCCGACCGTCGTACCGAGAGCCGACGCACCGCGCCCGAAGCCGAACACGCGCGCAGGAGTAAGCGTCGTTCGCCCTGCAAGGTCGATAAGCAAGCACCACACCACGATCACGAAGATGTTGTACAGCACGCCCGTGATCGCGCTCTGCACGATGTCGGGGGAGCCTAGAATCGGCGTGCCAAGCATCGCGAACGCCATGAGCAAACCGATCGGCAGATAGAGCGAGCTCACGTTGAAGTTGCGCGTGCGAAGCAGCAGGCACAGCCCCAAGATGAAGCCCGCGATGCAGACAAGCGAGACGATGCACTCGACAGGCGTCGAGGCGCCGGAGACAACGATCATACCGATACCCTTCGACACACCCGCTGCCAGCGCGAACGCGCACACGGCAAGAACAAGTCGCACGAAAAACCCTTGCGGCAGCTTATCGATGCTGATCGCCTCTTCGAGCGGATCGGTCTCGCTCACCTCGTCGGGCACGCAAAACGAGCAGAACACCGAGGCGAACGGCAAAAGCGACACGAGGACAACCGAAATATCTCCCGGAGCTCCTTTCACCGCGAAATAAATGAGGAAGGAAAGGAGCGCTGCGCTGCTGATGGTGACGCACGCCTCCGTGCCGCTCAGACGGCTTGTCACCAAGCCAACGCGCAGACAAACGAATGCCGTCCCAAGGCCCGTTCCCACCATGGCGATGTCGCAAGCGAGACTCCCAACATCATGACTTGCCGCGACGACGAACGTGGACGCGGAAGCGATGATGGCCATGACGACCGTCAACGGGCCGTGCGCAATGCGCTCGTTGAAAAACGAATCGAGCGCACCCGCCAAAAACAAACATGCGGTAAGGGGGATGCCAGAGAGCATATAGTTGCGCAAGAAGCGTGCCACAGCGTCGTCCGCCCCCGAAAACGAGACCAGGTCGACCCCCGTCACGGAAAGTAAAATCCATGCCCCGTAAAAGCTATAGCTTAAGTATCGAAGCTGCGGAAGCCTATTGCCGATACTTGACAAGGCCCAGCTGATTCCCTCTGTTCTATTCTCCACGCACGTCCCCTGTTTTCCATCCCAAACGCGCGAACCCCTTTTCGCGCGTTGTCCATTATGCAGCTTGGGACGTCGTTTCGCTAGGGAGGAAGCGCGGCACCACCCCCAGGTTCCGAGGAAAACCAGTGACGAAACCCCTTGTGAGGGCTGCAGCCTAATCAATCAGCGCTTCCCTAGTTTTCCATCAAATATTCCCTCAACAGCGGCATCTCGAACTCGACAAAGCCCCTGCGAGGCGCCGAAATGAGCCCCTGCTCGACTAACCGCGTCCGGTACACCCGTGCATAATTGGGCGTTTTACCCATACGCTCGGCAATATCGTTCATCAAGCTCGGATGCCCTTTGTCGGGAAGCATCGCCTCTAGAAATGCGATATCACCATCGGAGAGGTCCTGCAACGTCTTTTTTATGATGCCGTTTACGAAATCGCGACGCGCGAGCTCCGCTCCGCGCTCCACATGAGTGACCTCGATAACCGACGAATCCTCCGCTTCGATCCACGTACGGAATCCGACAAGTTGCATCATATAGGCAAACCCGCCCGTCGCTTCCGCAGCAAGCGAAAGGGCGTCATCGCCAATCGATTTCCCCGCCTCCTCGATTGTTTCGCGGAATGCATCGGTGATATCCGCGTCTTCAATGCGACCAAGCTGATGCTGCGCCGCACGCCTCAGAAAAGAAACGGACTTGTCCGACAGAAGCGCCGAAACATTGACGGGCAGACCCGCCATGAAAAGCGCCACTTTGCGATCTTCGCGTACGAAATGCTGGAATGTCGCCGAAAAGTCGATGAGCTCCTCGAGATTGGGGTCGATCTCATCGATAGTGATGAGAAGGCCGATGGAGTACTCTGCAAGCACATCGAGAATGCGGCTCATGCGCGTACGCCAATTGCCCGAATCAGAGTTACGGTATTCCCACGATGCGCTGAATAGCGATGAGATAGACACCGAGGTCAGTCGCTTAAACGAAGGTCTTTCAATGAACTCGTTCGCCGCATCCATCGTTCTTTCGAGAATATCTTCGAGCATGCCGGGGCGCGCCGTGACATTAGCCGAAATCCACCCGCTCGCCTCCGCCTTGCGCGCAAGGTGCGACATAAGAACCGTCTTTCCCACACCGCGGGGACCTGAGAACAAGCTACACAGATTGGGATCATTGGGATTAAGGGAGAAGGCCTGCTCGAATTCGCCAATCAGGATTTTGCGCCCCGCAAGAATGGGCGGCACTTTTCCGAAACTCGGGGTAAATGGATTTATTGAAGACTCCATACGACTCCTGTCTCGTT